>JBMYTY010000055.1:0-8312 GCA_049604855.1 Gammaproteobacteria bacterium
AGCCATGAACGAATACCACCCGTGTCTTGCGTTCCATTGCCCGTACCCTCCCTCACGACCCCAAGTGCCGCTGCGTTGACCGCGGCCCCAGCATACACCAAGGCTCGGCTCGCACGGCCAAGGGCGCCCTGGACGATTCGGACCCGCGGGGCACGCGAACGCTCGGTGTCGCGATCGCCCCCATCAGAGCCGCGGGGGAACGGCCGTACTAAACCAGCACAAAGGGCAGGACACTCAAGGCCACCCCCAGCACCACGAGCAGCGTGGTGTTCGAGACGAACAGCGGGAACACCATGAGCACCAATCCGCAATACAGGGGCACGGGAGCACTTTGCTGTTTCCCGTACATGAAGAACCCAAGACCAAACGTGCTGAACATCAGGCCCAGGAAAAGCTGAACACTATCCATCGGCGCATACCCCCAAGCTGGCACCATGTCCGCTCAAAAGTGGGCGGGCAGGCTTGGCATCGTAGACCTTGTGGTAACGGAGAGGGGCGAAACGTCGATCAGGGTTTTCGCACCCCGCGCCCGCCGATCAACGCAAGCGTCAGCGGCGTGCGGCGCGCAAGGCCTCGTTGAAGGTCGCGCTGGGCCGCATCACCGCCTTGGTCTTTTCGTCGTCCGCAAGGAAGTAACCACCGATATCCACCTCGTCACCCTGCACGGCCATCATCTCGTGCACGATGCGCTCCTCGTTCTCGAGCAAGGTCTTGGCCAACGGCGCGAAGCTGTTCGCCAGGTCCGGATCATCGTTTTGTTCGGCCAGTGCCTCGGCCCAGTACAGGGCGAGGTAGAAATGACTGCCCCGGTTGTCGATTTCACCGGTCTTGGGCGTGGGCGACCTGCCCTCGTCGAGCAGCCGCCCCGTGGCCGCGTCCAGGGTCTTGGCCAGGATCATGGCCTTGCCATTGTCGTGCTTGCGGCCGATGTCCTCGAGTGAAACGGCCAAGGCAAGAAACTCGCCCAGGGAATCCCAGCTCAGGTGGTTTTCCTCGATCAGCTGGCGCACCAGCAGTGGTGCGGTGCCGCCCGCGCCGGTCTCGAACAGGGAGCCCCCCTTCATCAGCGGCACCACCGACAACATCTTGGCACTGGTACCGAGTTCCATGATGGGGAACAGGTCCGTGAGGTAATCGCGCAGGATATTGCCGGTGACCGAGATCGTGTCCTTGCCGCGCACGACGCGCTCCAGGGTGTAACGCATGGCGCGCACCTGGGACATGATCTGGATATCGACTCCTTGGGTATCGTGCTCGGGCAGGTACTGGCGCACCTTCTTGATCAGCTCCATATCATGGGGCCGATACTCATCCAGCCAGAACACCGCTGTGGTGTTGGACTGACGGGCACGACTGACGGCGAGTTTCACCCAGTCACGCACGGGGCCGTCCTTGGTCTGGCACATGCGCCAGATATCGCCCTTCTCGACCTTTTGCTCGATGAGCACCTCTTCGCTGTCGACGTCGATGATGCGCGCGACGCCATCAACGGGGATCTCAAAGGTCTTGTCGTGGGAGCCGTATTCCTCGGCCTTCTGAGCCATCAGCCCTACGTTGGGCACCGTCCCCATGGTGGCGGGATCAAAGGCGCCATTGGTCTTACAGAAGTTGACCATCTCCTGGTAGATGCGGGCATAGGTGCTCTCGGGGTTGACCGCCTTGGTGTCCTTGAGCTTGCCGTCCGGGCCGTACATCTTGCCGCCGTTGCGGATCATGGCGGGCATGGAGGCATCGACGATCACGTCATTGGGCGAGTGCAGGTTGGTGATGCGTCGGCGCGGATCGACCATGGCCAGCTCCGGGCGGTGCTCGAGACAGGCATGCAGGTCCTCCTCGATTTCCACGCGCACCGAACGCGGCAATGACTCGATCTTCTCGTAGATGCTGGAGATGCCGTTGTTGGGGTTGGCGCCCAGACGTTCGAACAGTTCGCCGTGTTTCTCGAAGGCCTCCCTGTAAAACACCTTCACCGCATGGCCGAACACGATGGGGTGCGACACCTTCATCATCGTGGCCTTCACGTGCAGGGAGAACATCACGCCGGTCTTGCGGGCATCCTCCATCTGTTCCTCATAAAACGCGCACAGGGCCTTCTTGCTCATGTACATGGAGTCGATGATCTCGCCGAGCTCCAGCTCCGTTCGGTCCTTGAGCACGATCTGTTCACCGTAGCGGGTCGCCAGCTCCATACGGACGGTACGGGGTTTGTCCAGGGTGAGGCACTTCTCTGAGTGGTAGAAGTCGCCGCCGCGCATATGAGCCACGTGGGTGCGCGAGGCCTGACTCCATTCGCTCATCCAGTGGGGGTTCTTCTGGGCATAACGCTTGACCGCGGGCGGTGCCCGGCGGTCGGAATTGCCCTCGCGTAGAACGGGATTCACGGCGCTGCCCAGTACCCGCCCGTAGCGCACCTGGATTTCCTTTTCCTCCGGGGATTTCGGCTCTTCCGGGTACTCAGGGACATTGAAGCCCTTGTCGCGCAACTCCGCGATAGCCGCGCGAAGCTGGTTCACTGATGCACTGATGTTGGGCAGTTTGACGATGTTCGTGTCCGGCTCCTGGGTCAGCCTCCCCAGGTTGGCCAGACAATCCTCCACCCGCTGATCCTCCTCCAGGTACTCGGGAAAAGTGGAGAGGATGCGCGCGGCAACGGAGATATCGCTCTTCTTGATCGCTATGCCGGCGGGCGCCGTGAAGGTGCGCAAGATCGGCAGCAGGGAGCAGGACGCCAGCAGCGGCGACTCATCAGTGAGGGTGTATATGAGGGTCGGTTGGGTGTCGGTCATTTCGGGCCTGGTGGCGGAACACGGGCGGGCTCCGGGCGCTTTAGGCCCGGCGCGAAACTCAACACACGGAAGGTAGGACGCCACCCTTGAAAGCCGCGGAGTTCATTGCCCCGCCAGGTCTTTGCCGCGCGGGGCGGCCGGGTGGTCAGCCGCATCATGGTAGCAAGACCCGCCTCATGCACAGCATTGTTTTTATGAATACATCAGTCAGGCTGATGCCAAAAAACCCGTATTAGCGATTCTTCCGGTCAGCCCACGCAGGTCACCATCACAAACCGACGCGAGCGCGGACCTCGCTCCACAATTCAGCATACGCGGCCGCGGGTGGCGTGCCGGGTTTGGAAAACACCATGGGCCTGCGGTCGATGCCCATGGACTCCACCAACGCGGAGTACGGGATCGCCGCCTGGAGCAAGCCCGGATGGCGCTCGGGCAACTCCTCCATCACCTGACGATGCAACTTCTTGCGCCGGTCCGACATGGAGAAAAACGGCAGCACATTGCAATCCGGCGTGCGCTTTTTGTCGAGGTACTTGTTGAGCTGATCCAGGGTACGGATGGACAGGGGAGTGGGTATTACCGGGACCAACAGGGCGTTGGCGGCGAGGAAGATATTCTCCGACACCAGCGAAATACTCGGCGCCGCGTCGATGAACAACACGTCGTACTCATCAGCCAAAGGCCGCAACAAACGGAGCATCTGTTTTAGAGGGCCCTTCGCCTGGGCGAATTCCAGATCGAGGTTGCGATAGGAGAAATCCGCCGGAATCAGATCCAGGTTTGGAAAATCGGTGGCCTTGATGGCGTCAGCCAGTGCGCGTTTGCCCTGGGTGAGGGCTTCCACCCCGCCCTTGAACTTCGGCTTCACACGAAAGTAGTAGCTGGCGGCCCCCTGTGGATCGAGGTCCCAGAGCACGGTGCGATAACCCTGCGCCGCCGCGAGATAAGCAAGGTTGACGGCGGTGGCGGTCTTACCCACGCCCCCTTTTATGCTGTAGGAGGAAAGTATCTTCATGACTTGAAAAGCCCGCGAAAGCGCTGTGCGTTGTCGGCGGATGCGAAGGCCTCGAAACGCCCCTGAAAATCCTTTCGGATCTCGCCCTGCTCCTGATGGAAGCCGGTGGCAAGGCGTTCCATGGCCTTCGCCGTACGCGGAGTCAGTATGCCCGCCTTGCTCATCTCCTCCTCGTAGCGGTAGATGGTCGTGTACTGCACCTCGCGATCCTGAAAGTCCCCCAACACTTCCTGCAGGCGCTTCAACGCTTTGATCATTCCATTGATCTCATCGTCCGGATACAGACTCCGGAAAGCCTCCAGCAGGTAACGCAGTCGCTTGCAGCGCTTTCGGACATCGTGGAGGTCATCATTGGGAGAATGCGGACTGATGGCCCGACCATGTTTGACCACCCAGCGATAGGTCTTCCAGATCCGCTCATCCGCCATCTCACGCGCCGGGCGCAAGGCATTGGGGAGACGACTGCTTCTGGGCAACGTGGATTCGAGATACGTCCGCGCCGAATCCATGAAACGGCGATAACGCTCTGACCCGAGCGCGGACCTGAGCTCGGAATACGCCAGCGCATGGCGTTCTTCCAGGAATTCGCGAAAAGGCGCCAGGGCGCGCATGTCCTTGGCGCTCAGTCGGGTACCGAAATGATCAAAATCCAGTAGGTAGACATCCAGATCCCTGGGGTCGCCGGTGACATCCTGCAACCAGCGCAGGCCATCTGAAAACTGCCGTTGACGGGTTTCCGGCAACGCCCCCTTGACGGCGCTCAAGAGCGAACGGGCACGACGCACGGCAACGCGGAAGTCGTGCACGAATTCAATGTCCCAGCGCTTGATACAACCGCTCTCATTGGCGCGCATGGTGTCCATCAGGGTGCCGAGCAGGGTTCTCAAGGCCGCATCCGTGCGCATTTCAGCATGCAGGGCGACCTTCAGCTTGCCGTCGTAGTCACCGGGGCGACGCCGGGAGCGGCGGGTAGCGCTTAGCAGTGGTTCCTCCTCCAAGGGAGTCAGCCCCAACTCCCGCACCAGATGATCCGCCCATTGCGCGGCCTTCTTCTCGTATCCACGCAACGGCTCGAAGCGCAGCAGCGGAGGCAACGATGAACGACCCGCACGGTCCGCCCGCCATTCGACGCGCAGCAGGGTCTTACCCTCGGCATCACAAAGGGCCCAGCGGCGCACGGTGGAACGCAGCGCGCGGACAAGCATCAGCGCACGGATATCGAGAACCGCCCCCATCCGGTGACCGATGGCCCCGAATGGCAGATCCGCGGCCAGGACGGGAACCCTGGTTACGTTCTGTGTCGCCTCGGGTGCCCCCTCCCCCGCCAAGCGCAATTCCAGCCAGCGACGGCCCTCGGCCTCGATCAACTCCAAAACCTCGTTCCCGTTCCAATATCTCCAGTCGAAGCTGTCCAGGTAGCTGCGCGCGCACTCTCCCGAGAACTCCAGACGTAAGCGGGCGCCCCGTGGCAGGGCGTGGTGGAGGGTATCGTCCAGCCCATCCGTCGGCGGCCGATAGAACGACCGCAATGATCGGGTTTTATCGTTTTTCATGGGGATCTGGGGAGATTCGGGACGCCGGGGCATTTATGACTTTTTTGTTACACCCGCACGGAGGAAAGTGACCCTATCAAAAGCACGGACATCGGTGTGTTACATCTGCCACCCACGCACGCCGCGTCCCGCTTGCCCTATACTCGCGCGCCACCCGATCCCCGAACGCGGGTCTCGCCCTCCGCGACCCCGGACAACACCGCGATGAAATTCCTATCCCGAGTCCTAGTCCCGCTGGCCGTCCTGGCCACCGTCATTTTCGCCGCCTACCCGTACGTCAACGTCTACCGGCTGGATCTGGCCCTGACGACCGGCGACGACAAGGCACTGGCCGAGTTGGTCGATCTCTCGTCGGTACGCGCGGAGGTGAAATCCCGGGTCAAGAAGGAAACCGACCGGGTCATCGGCAAGGGCGATAACGACATCACCCGTTTTTTCCGCGAGAGCGCCAGCACCTTAACCGGATCGACCGTCAATGCCATCGTGGATATGAACTGGGTCAAGACCCATTTGCGCCGCGATGGAAAGCCCGGCGACCAGAAACCCTATCCATCGATATTCGACAATCTGGACTACGCGTTCTTCGACAATTGGAATCGTTTCCTGGTCCGGCTGGGCGCACTGAACGACGACCCGGTACACCTGCATTGGGCGTTCAAGGACTGGAAATGGCGCGTGGTTGCGGTCTACGACTGAAAGCCCGCCAAAGGGCCTCAGTATGCCCCGCGAGGGACGCGGGTGAGCGGGAGGGCGAGCGCCGCCATAACACCCGCCCGCCGCGTCGTCCGTACTACTGCAGATTCAGATGTTCGTAGAACGCCTTCGATCCGCCTTCCATCATGTAGTACTCCGGAATACCCATGTCCTCCAGGTAGTACTGAAACCAACGGACCTGCTTGCCAACGTTGTCATAGACCAGAAGGGTTTTCCCGGAATCCAAGGTCCGTGCAAGGAAACGGTTCAGCGCCTTCATCCGGCTGAGCGGGACATTACGCTGAAACCCGGGGAACAGGCTCACCCCCATACTCTGAGACGGATCGCGCAAATCCAGAACCGCCACCCCGGGTTTGACCCGACTCACGAACTCAGCGGGGGAAACCAGGTGCGCCTTAAGCTTCTCCTTACTGAGAAGTTTGTTGGGATTCATGGGGGAGACGCCCAGCAAAACAGCCCGATCAGGGTTTGCGCCCGCCCAATCCATGATGCCCGCGTCATAGGCATACACGTTTTTCATACCCGCCTTCGCCACCTTGCGCGCGGCCTTGTACGACTTGTAGCAGGTCTTCCCGTTGCAATAGAACGCGATCGGCTGGTTACCGGTGGCCTTGCGGATCTCCCGCAGGTACTCCACGAACTGGCGCTCACCCAGGGGCACATTCGCGGCCTTCACCATGTGCAAGGTGTTGTACTCAAAGGCCGATCGCACATCGATTTTGATGAAATCGTCGTATTTGGCGGCCAGTTCCTCGGTGGAGATGACGGATACATCGGGATACTCGGCCCGGCCAGGGAACTCGGCATCCTGAGCCAGGACCGAGCCCGGCGTAACGAGCAACAACACCGCGGCCAGCAGGGCCGAAATCATGGCTCGATATCCCGTCGCTTGGCTCACTAGCAACATCGTCTCCTCCCGGCCCATTCTTTGTCTGTGGGCTGTTATCGGTGTTTTCCGGATCACCCAGGGTGGGATCCGTCTGTCAACGCCAGGCCGGTCCAGCCTCTTTCGGGCTGCCTCGTGCCTGATGGTCGACAGGCCCGATCATAACCCGAGGCCGCCAGACGCCAAGTGTGGGTTTTCATGCAGACACCGGCCTCTGGAACAAGGGCTTTCTTGCGTCGCGGCGCCCGAGACCGGAAACTCCGCGCCCATGCCTATACCTGCCAATATCTTCTTAGTCGGCCCCATGGGCGCGGGAAAATCCACCGCCGGACGCCGCCTGGCCAAAACCACGGGTAAGACCTTCAAAGACTCCGACCAGGTCATTCAGGATCGTACCGGGGTGGACATTCCACTCATCTTCGACATCGAGGGTGAGGAAGGCTTTCGCAATCGGGAACGCGCGGTCATCGAGGAACTGACCCAGTTGTCGGGAATCGTCCTGGCCACCGGTGGCGGTGCGATCATGACCCGTGACAACCGCACCTGGCTGGGTGGCCGGGGGTTCACGATCTACCTGCACACAACCCCCGAGCAATCCCTGGAACGCACGGGCAGCGACCGTAACCGCCCGCTTCTGGATACCGAAGACCCCGGCCAACGCCTGCGCGATCTCTACGCGCTGCGCGACCCGCTCTACCGTGAGGTCGCGGACCTGGTCATCGATACCGACGGCAACAGCGTCCAGCGCATGGTCAAGACCATCATGGACCGACTCGAATCCCCGCTCTGAACACATGCCCATGCAGACCCTGAACGTCGATCTCGGAGACCGTAGCTACCCGATCCATATCGGGCCCGGCCTGGTACGAAACGCCGACATGCTTCGCGATTACATCCCGGGAAACTCGGCCGTGGTGGTAACCAACACGACGGTGGGCCCCCTCTACCTGGAGGCTGTTCAGGATAGCCTGAGCGGGCTCCGCCACGATGCGGTGGTGCTCCCGGACGGCGAACGCTACAAGACCCTCGAAACCTGGAACTCCATCTTCGACGCCCTTCTCGAGGGCCGTTACGACAGGGGAACCACCCTCATCGCCCTGGGGGGCGGCGTAGTCGGTGACATCACCGGGTTTGCGGCCGCCAGCTATCAGCGCGGCGTCCATTTCATCCAGATTCCCACCACCCTGCTGGCCCAGGTGGATTCATCCGTTGGAGGCAAGACGGGCGTCAACCACCGTCTCGGCAAGAACATGATCGGTGCGTTCTACCAGCCACGCTGCGTGCTCATCGACACCGACACATTGAGCACCTTGCCCGACAAGGAGTTGGCCGCGGGCATCGCCGAAGTCATCAAGTAT
>JBMYTY010000056.1:0-8239 GCA_049604855.1 Gammaproteobacteria bacterium
CCTCACGCCCGTTCATTTCGTCAGTCAGCACCCCGTACACCGGCCCCTGCATGAGATCCGTCACGCGCAGTCCCCACATGCGTGCATAGAACCAGAGCATGTCCGTATCCATGATCTTGGTCGTGTGGTAGAGGCTTCCGGCCTGACGGGGGTACAGAAAACGATCTTCCCGCCCCTTGTGGGTGATATCCAGCCACCCCTCCTCGATATCGATATTCGGCGTACCGTATTCACCCATGGTGCCGAGTTTCACCACGTGCGCATCGGGAGCGGACTCGCGAATGGCGTAGATCAGGTTGAAAGTCACACCGAGGTTATTGAGCAGTGTGAGTTGCGCACTGGACCGGTCGCGCATGGAAAAGGGTGCCGAGGGTTGCTCCGCGTAATGGATCACCACCTCCGGGGCGGAATCCCTCACGACCCGCTGATGGAATTCCCAATCCGCCAGATCTCCCACCCAAACCGTGATATCGCGCCCCGAACTCTCCTTCCAGAGCATCGCGCGCTGATCCAGATTCGGCACGGCGAACAGCGGGTCGGCGTCGATATTTCGTGCCAGGTCCCTGCGCATGTAGTTGTCGGCGACGAAGACCTCATGACCCTGGGCGGAGAAATACATTGCCGTCGGCCACCCGAGGTAACCGTCACCACCAAGAATCAGAATGCGCATGTGAAGATATTCCTTCGTTAATCCGTGACGGGCGGGTCAGTACTCGCGCGGGGCGAGCAATTCATGAACGCGCAAAAAATCGACCGTCTGGTCCAGAGTAAGCGCCTGCTCCTGGTCCGAACGGTACGCGTTGTCAATCTCCGAGCTGACCAGCCCGGGATAATCGAGCCGCTCCCGGCGGGCCGGCTGCAAGGCAGGCAACACAACGAAATGATTCTCCAATTCAACGGTGCGACGCACTTCCTCTTCGTTCAGAAGTTCTTCGAACAGTTTTTCACCGGCTCGGGCCCCGACGGTGGTCACCTCGATGTCCTCGGGCTTGCGCTCATGACGCGGTGCCAATTCATTGACCATGGCCTGGGCAAGGACGGGAATGCCGACCACGGGCATCTTGGTCACGAACACCTCTCCACCACGGGCCAAGAGCACGGATTCCAGCACCAGGGACACCGCCTGCGCGGGGCTCATCACAAACCGGGTCATTCGCTCGTCGGTGAGCGTGATCGGCTGCCCACGCGCGATCTGCTTCTGAAAGACTTCGACCACCGAGCCGCGTGAACCGAGTACGTTCCCGAACCGGGTCGAGAAGAACAGGGGACCGTTCTCACCCTCATGCAGGGTGTCCGCGGCGGTCATCAGACGCTCACCCATCAGTTTCGTGGTGCCCATGACGTTGGTCGGATTGACGGCCTTATCCGAACTCATGAACAAGACGTGGGAAATGCCACAGGACGCGGCCGCCTTGATGAGGTTCTGAACCCCGTGGATGTTGGTCTGCACGGCGTCGAACGGCGATTCCTCACAGATCCCCACGTGCTTCAGCGCGGCGCCATGAAACACCACGTCAACATTCGTGAACACTTCCTTGAGGCGCCCCAGGTCGCGTACATCCCCGATCATGCCCTCGAATCGATCATCATCACGATGCGTCTGGTTGAGGAAAAAGACGCCGGTCTCGTTGTGGTCGAACCCGATGAGGCGCTTAATGCCTGTCTGCAGCAAGGCGGCGACCAGGGCCTTGCCCACACTCCCGGTGGCACCGGTCACGACGACGCGCTTGCCGGCGAAAAATTCAAGAACTTGATTGGTGATCATTACGTTGGGGTCGGATGTTCTGAGCACACCCGGTAGCTGGCTTCAGCTGGTCCAACAGGGCGGGAACGAACAGGGTAACGGTGAGGGGATGCTGAAAAGCGGGATAGGATCCTGATTTCGCCCGGCCTCCGGGGCACCTTGGGGCTGCGTTGACAGCCACCCCCTGAAGCGGGACAGGTGGTTTCCACGGACCTGCACCGGAAACATTCCGGGCCGGGGTCGGGGCGGCGCGTACGTTATCAGGATCGCCCGTTTCAGCCAACAGTGGCGGGCCATCATCCAATCCTGGGGCAAGCCGCCGTGACCCCGACATAGCGGACATGGATAATGCCGCCTCCGCTTCCTCCCCGGCCCGAACTGGGCATCGTCCTGCCGCCCACCTCATGCCGATCGCCGCCTCTCCCCACTCCTCCCAGCACCGCTCACCGCGGCGGTTCTGGATCGCGGCACTGGCGGGGCTGTTCGCAACCGTCCTGCTGGTGGGAACCCTGAACTGGCTGGTCGATCCGCTATGGCGGGAAAGCGGCAATCGGGTCACCGGCGTCAACTTCGGTTACGACGAGCGGACCAGCCGCATCGCGCAATTACTCAAAGCTCCGGAGAAATATCCCTGCGTGGTCTTCGGGAGCTCGGTCAGCACCATCCTGAACCCCGGCCATATCGGTCCCGGTTGCTATAACCTGGCTTTCAGCGGCGGCATTATCGAGGAGTACACCGCCATCGCCCGGTATCTCGAGGAGCGAGGCTACCGGCCGCGTCGGGTGTTCGTGGAAATTGCCGTGCTGGGCATGTATCTCTCGCCACGTAAGAGCGTGGTCAAGCTGCCTCCCTTCGTTCGTCGTAACGAGCCCCTGCCCTCACTGCCCGCTTACTACCTCTCTTTTGGAACCCTGGGACTCTCGCTGCGCACCCTGGCCGGGCTGAGCCCCGTACTGCATCGCTTCGACGATGAGCTCATTGGGTTTTATCCCGATTCCGGCCTGCCTGAGTTTCGTCCCGAGGCGATCATTTCCAAAGACTATTCGCACCTCCTCGAGACCACCACTGACGGCCGAGCCCCGGCCTACCATGCATTCCGGGCAATCTGGCCCGAAGCGGAGGTCACGGGTTTTCTTCACCCGGTCTCGCCCTGGCACATCGCTGCCTACCAACGTGACGGCCTGTTGGAACGCAACCTCGAACAGGTTTACGCCGTCAGCCGCCTTCTGGATTCGACACTGGATTTCGCGGTACCCAGCCCAACCACCGCCAGGCTTTCCAATACCTACGATGGACTTCACTACTACGCGCCGGTCTACGAAGCATTGGCGCGGCGACTGGGCGGCAAAGAGCTTGAACCCGGTTTCGGCATGGAGATCCGCGAACTTGAGTGGCTTGAATACCTGCGGGCCTATACCGAGCAACTGTCCTCTCTCGATCTGAGCACGGGCTGAACCGGCCGCTCCCATGCTGTTCAACTCGCACGTTTTCGTCTTCCTTTTCCTGCCCCTCGTGCTCGCGGGTTTCTTTCTGCTCTCCCGACGAAGCGGGCGTGCCGCCATGGCCTGGCTGGTAATCGCGTCACTGTTCTTCTACGGCTATTGGAATCCCTGGTTCCTGTTCCTGCTGCTCGGATCGATCAGCGGCAACTACCTGCTTGGGCTGAGATTGACACAGGCCCACCGCACAGGCTCAGGTCATGCGCGCATCCTGTTGTGGTCCGGTATCACCGCCAACCTCGGACTTCTTGGCTATTTCAAATACAAGGCGTTCTTCCTGGAGAACCTGGCGCTTCTCTCGGGACATGGCTTTGACGCCGCGGAAGTGTTCATCCCACTGGCGATTTCATTTTTCACCTTCCAGCAGATTGCCTACCTCGCCGATGCCTACGCGGGCCAGGCGGAAGACCACGACCCCCTGACCTACACCTTGTTCGTGAGCTTTTTCCCGCAGCTGATCGCGGGCCCCATCGTTCACCATCGGGAGATGATGCCCCAGTTCCAGAAATCCTCGACCTACGCCTTCGATGCGGGGAATTTCACCGCCGGTCTGACCCTGTTCTCCATAGGCCTGTTCAAAAAGGTGGTCATTGCCGACGGCATCGGCGAATTCAGCGATTTCGTCTTTGCGGGAGCCGCGGCCGGTGACGATCTGACCGCGCTTGAAGCCTGGATCGGCGCCCTCGCCTTCACCTTCGAGATCTTTTACGACTTCTCCGCATACTCCGAGATGGCATTGGGTCTGGCACGGATGTTCAACATCACCCTGCCCCTCAACTTCAACAGCCCCTACAAAGCGGCGAATATCATCGATTTCTGGCGCCGCTGGCACATCACCCTGTCGCGTTTCCTCCGCGACTATCTGTACATCCCCCTGGGTGGAAATCGCCGGGGAAAATCGCGCAGACACCTGAATCTCATGCTCACCATGCTGCTTGGGGGTCTTTGGCACGGTGCCGGATGGACCTTCGTTATCTGGGGAGCGCTGCACGGCTTTTACCTGATCATCAACCACGCTTGGAGCGCCCTGTCCGCGGGTTGGTTGTTCAAACCTAGCGGTCATGCCTGGCGTATCTTCGCGCACACGCTGACGTTTCTTGCCGTTGTCGTCGCCTGGGTATTCTTCCGAGCCCCGGATATGGAAACGGCATTGCGCGTGTTGCGCGGCATGGCGGGGTTCAATGGATTCATCCTGCCCGCCACCTACGAGTTTCAACTCGGGCCGATCGCCTCGTGGGTTCAATACGTGGGGATCGGCTTCGGGCCCGTACCCAACTATCCCGGTGTCCGCGCACTGATCTGGATCGCGCTTCTCGTGTTCGTCAGCGTGGCACTGCCCAACCCCCTGCACATGCTCCGCGACCTGATTTCGCTGGATCCCCACGACCAGGCAGACCTGGACTCCCGCGGCATACTGGCGCGCTACCTGAGGTGGCGCTTCAGCACCGCCTGGGGGCTGGCCATGGGCCTGATCCTCGCCGCCGCTCTCCTCGCCCTGGGTGAATCGCCCCAGGAGTTCATCTACTTCGAGTTCTGATCCTTGACCTCGGGCGCAAAGTCCCTATGGTCTCGGGCCGCTTCCGAGCCTACCCGAACACACTGCCCATGAAGATCCTTACCATCGCCGTTCAGACCAAGGGACACGGTTCCTACGCACGTCAGCGCCGCATTGCTGACGCCTTGATCGAGCATGGTCACGAGGTTCTCTGGTTCGCTCCCGACACCCTGCACCCGGGACGGGAGCGCTTGTTCAAGGTTCCGGAGGTCCCCTCATGGCTTCCCGTTCCCCGCCCCGTGCGCTGGCAGTTGAGATTGCGCAAGGCCTTCAACGCCTACCGCGATGAACTCAGGGACGTGGACGCGATATTCACCGTACGCGAGTACGACGCCCTGGCGTGCATCCTCGATCGTGACCTCAAATCCAAGCCCCAGGTCTTCTTCCAACGTGGCGATACGATCGAATGCGAACGATTCAACTTCAAACATCCCGTCCGCACGCGTGATCGTTTTGTCCGTCCACTGACGCTGATGATCTATCTGCCCCTCCAGAAATGGCTGCTACCGCGCCTCGACCTGACGGTGCTCCAAGCCCAGTTCCTGGCGGACATGCTGCAAGCCCGCATGCCACAAACCCGTTTCTCCCATGAGGTCGTCGCGAATGATTGCGAGATACGCTGGGTGCATGAGGCCGACGAGAATGATGGCGAAGATCGGCTCCTGGCGGTCAAAGACCCGGCGGTTCCTCTGATCGGAATGGTCGCCCCGGTTTACTGGCACGGCAAAGGCTTCGGGGTCTTCCTGGACGGTATGGTCGAACTCAAAAAGCGCATCGGTAGCGGTTTCCGCGCGGCAATCGTCGGCTACGGTCCAGAGGAATGGCGCGTCCGCGATTTCATCCGGGACAACAACTTGGAGGAGCAGGTGTTCTTTGTCGGCAGGATTCAAGGCGCTTACCGGTATATGCATATCTTCGACATCATGGTCATGCCCACCAAGATGGTGGATGCCTGCCCCAACGTCGTCCTGGAAGCCATCCGCGCGAACGTTGCCATCCAGGCATCAGACATTGCCGCGCACAGAAACCTTCTGGGTGAGGACGCGGACGCATTGATCTTCCGCTCCGAGGACGGCGCCCATCTGGGGGAAAAGCTGGACCATCTGATCAATACCCCGGGAGCCTTGGAAGAAAACCGCGCCATGGTCAGGGAGCGCGAACTGGTCTACAGCTTCGACTGGGACGCAGAAGTCAGTCGCGTGGTCGAAGCCGTCGGTCGGCGCGAAATCGGCCAGCGTTTCCAGAACTGAGCACCCGCCCGTGACTGATGGGAACCCGCATGCCTTGCGTGTCGCCAACATACTCGAGGAGGGCCGTTGGGGCGGCCCTCCGGCTCGCGTCTGTGCCGTGGCAACACGCCTCAGGAAACTGAACGTCGAAACCCACGTCATACTGCCCCGCCGGGACAGTGGACGTATCGTGGACCAGCTGGAGCGGGACGCCACCCCACACACGACCACATGGTTGAACAGGCTGACCCGGCGCCGAGCTGATCTTGTCCGCTATGCCCTGGGACTACCGTTCGAGATCATCAATCTGGCATGGCAGATCCGGCGACTACGGCCAGACCTGGTTCAATGCAACGGTATCTGGCAATTCAAGGGCATCATAGCGGCCTGGCTGGCCCGAACGCCTTCGGTGTTGTGTTTGAACGACACCAACAGCCTGGATATTCCTGGCATGACGGGATTACTCAAAGCCCTGGTGCGCCTGCCGCGCGGCATCATCTATACCGGGCATCGGGTCGTGGAGTATTACGGCGGGCGGGTGCCCGCCCTGCGCACCATGGCGGCGGACGTCATCCCCCCTCCCGTGGACGTTCGCCGGTTCACGCCATCCAACCCCGCCCCGACCGATGCGCCCGAAGCGCTATTGCGACCCGGCCACCACATCGTCACCGTGGCGAATGTGAATCCGCTGAAGGGACTGAGCGACTTCGTGGAAATGGCATCCGAAGTGTCGCGGCACTTCCCTGAAGCGCATTTCCACGTGTTCGGAGCCATATTCCCAAGCCAGGCGACGTACCATGAAAGCCTGATCGAACTGGCTGGTGAACGCGGTCTCGCGCACCTTCATTTCCACGGCCAACGCGAAGACCTGCCCGCACTACTCCCCCTGGCGGATGTTTTCATCTGCTCCTCGCTCTCGGAATCAGGGCCCATGTCCGTTTGGGAGGCCATGGCCGCCGCCCTGCCCGTGGTGTCGACGGACGTGGGGGATGTGGCCGAATACGTCCGTGACGACTTCAATGGATACGTGACCGCACCCGGGAACGGTCACGACATGACCGGACCTGTACTCCGCCTGCTCGCCGACACCGACCTGCGCGCGCGCCTGGGCAGGGCCGGACGGGAAGTTGCCGTGACTCGGTTGGATGTCGAATTTGCGGCGCGCAGACACGAGCAGCTTTACAGAAAAGTCATCACGCAACCCTGAAGGAACCAAGCCACCCGTTTGTGCACATGCAAAGAAAAAAGCCCTGAACCGGAAGGCCAGGGCTTTTCTCGTGGGGAGCCACACCGACCCGCGGCACGGGGCGGCGGATTCAGGCGCCGAAGTATTCCTTGTACCAGTTCACGAAGTTGGGCACGCCGGTATCGACCGTGGTCGATGGCTGATATCCCACGGCCTTGCCAAGCTCGCTGGTGTCCGCCACCGTCGACGGGACGTCACCGTCCTGCATGGGCATGAGGTCAAGAATCGCCTTCTTGCCCAGCGTTTCTTCGATGAGTTCGATGTACCTCATCAACTGTACGGGGCGGCCGTTTCCAATGTTGAAAACGCGCCACGGCGCGTAGCTGGTGGCTGAATCAGGTGCATCCCCGGTCCATTCCCCGTTGCCCTTGGGCGGATTGTCGATGACCCGGACCACACCCTCGACGATATCGTCGATATAGGTGAAATCGCGGATCATGTTGCCTTCATTGAATACCGGGATAGGCGTTCCCTCGAGGATGCCCTTGGTGAACTTGAACAAGGCCATGTCGGGGCGTCCCCAGGGCCCGTAGACCGTGAAAAAGCGCAGACCGGTGCAGGGCAGGCCATAGAGATGAGAGTAGCTATGCGCCATCAACTCATTGGCTTTCTTGCTCGCCGCATAAAGCGAGACCGGATGATCCACATTGTGGTGCTCGGAGAACGGCTGCAGGGTGTTGGCGCCATACACAGAGCTCGACGACGCGAACACGCAATGACCGACGCCACCGTGGCGGCAGCCCTCAAGGACATTGGCAAAGCCCACGAGATTGGCGTCCACATACGAGGCGGGGTTTTCGATGGAGTAACGCACGCCGGCCTGGGCGGCCAGGTTCATTACCGCGTCAAATTTGTTTTCTCTGAAAAGGCGCTCCATGCCCTCGCGATCCGCAATGTCGAGTTTTTCGAAGGTGAAGTCCGGGTTGTCCATGAAACGCGCCAGACGTGCCTCTTTGAGAGACACGT
>JBMYTY010000057.1:0-8184 GCA_049604855.1 Gammaproteobacteria bacterium
CCCAGAGCGGCCGCGGCACCACCTTGCAGGAAGCGGCGGCGCTCTCTGTAAACGCTCTCCGGGGTGATCTCGGAGGGGCGGATATCGGCGGGTTTCTTGATCAGCATGGGGGGTCCCGTGGTCGCGAGTGGTGCACCAGACATCAGACTAGACCGTCGGTAATGCGAAATGATTTCACCCAGGCCCACGACGGCTGTGGGAAAGTGCGCGCCCGGTGCGCTACTGCAACTCCACCGTGCCGGTGACCATGACGGTGATTTCGCTGGAGCCCGGCTGAGTGCTGACTGGTGCCGCCGCGCGTAGCGTGGCCATGTCCATGGCCCGGTGCTGGATCGGTCCGGGCGCGTGGCCCGATCCGCCCACCGACAGGTCCACGAGGCGGAAGCCGTCGCGGCCGAGGGCGTTGGCGGCCAAAGTGGCTCGATGCTGAAAACGCTTGATGGCGGTATTCATGAGCCGGTCAAGGGTCTGTTGTCGCAGCTCCCGCGAGACGGCGAATTCCATGCCCTTGATCACCAGGATGCTTTGCAGGGTTTCGGTCAGCTTGGCCATGTCCTGTAAGCGCGTGCCTTCGAGGCGCAGTTCCTGGCTCCCGCGCCAATGGCCGATGCGTCGGCTGCTGTCGAACTTGGCGGTGACGTAGACCGGGTGTATGGCGTAGTTGCCCGTGGCGGCCTTCAGGTCTGGATAGGCCGAGAGTGCCTGGCGCGCCTTGGCCATGACGCGGTTGATCTCGTTTGCCACTTCCGCCGGGGTGCTTTGCTCGGCTTCGGCGGCAAAGCGCACGATCATGCGGTCATTTTCCACCTCGGTGCTGGCCTGGGCGGAGAGGGTGACATGGTCGTAGTGCGGGGATGATTCAGCGCGCGCATTCCATTGGTTGGTGGTTGCGGGGCCGATCAGTAGGACGATCAGGGCGGTTATCAGGGTCTTCATGGCGATGCGGTCCTCAGGGGATTACCGAGGCGGCGCCTTATTCGACGCCATACTCTACCCGCAAGGCGCTGACCGCGTTCGGGTCACGCCGTGGGGGGTACCACGAGAGACGATAGGGGAGACCGAGGGGAATGCACGAGGGGACCGACCGGGAATGCCCGCAAGTAAACACGGACATCAGGGTTCGGCCTGGAGAAAGCCGGTGGTGGGCTGAACCCGCACCGCGCCCCAGGGTAGCTGGGGGCGCAGCCGTTTCAGACGCTGAAGGGTCAGCGCCGGGCGCGCTGGCGACGACCCACGGCGACCAGACCAAAACCGGCCATCATCAGCCAAAGGGGCGACACAACGGGAATGGACTCTTCTGCCGGAAGCTCCGTTCCATCGACGGAGAATTCGGTCAGGATGAAACCTCCAACTACGTTTTGGCCAGGGCCGTCCGTCGGAAGCGAGGGGTCTTCCATGGCTTCCAGTCGGAAGCCGGTGATGCTCGCGACGTTGACATCGTAGGAGACCGTGAAGGTGGACGGGGAGCTGGGATTGGAGGCGAGAATGGAACCGTCATTGTCGCTGTGTTCCGTCAGGGTGACGCCATTGGTCGCGCTGAGGGAGGTCGGCGCGTCCAGAACCACCCAATTCGCGACGGTGTCGCCACCGAATTGCAGACCATCGGCAAACAGGGACTGGTCATCGGTGGTGTAGGAGATGCGAAACCTTCCGAGGATGTTACTGCCTCCGAAGTTGTGGTTCAGGGTGAAGGTGGCGGTGCCGATGTCGACCACGGCCTGCGTTTCCCAGACGATGTCCTCGGCCTGCGACCCCAAGACCGCATCGTAGACGTTCCAGCCGGCGGTGCCCGCGTCACCATCAATGGTGTTGTCGATGTCGAACGCAACGTTTCCGTAGGTGGACGTGGCGTTCTGCAGGGCAATGGCCGCGGCGCCAGCGGTCGACGGCATCACCGCGAGGGTGGCTGCCAGTACGACTATCTTGGGGATGTTGAACTTGACCATGTTGTCTGTCCGCTCTTGTCGAACGCCATCGTGGGTTCGGTATGTCTTTCGCCAATTTCTAAGCAAAAACCCGGCCAACCCGTGTAGCTTGTTGTTTTGACTGGATTAGCCCGAGCGGCAAAGGGATGGTTTCTGATCCCAGGGCTTTAAATGTAAAGAAAACTGACGCCTGCGCGGCATCGGTCGCGCGGTATCCCGGTTATTGTGTTCGTGGGAGGTCTGAGCCGCGCGGCAGCGCGGACTATACAATGGAGCGTGGGACCTTTGGGCGCGGCCGACACTTGGGGCATGCCGCGGCTCCGTTGTAGCTCGCTCACCGTCAGGGCGACGCCCCGTCCAATCCGGGTTCCCGGCTGGCCCACATCATTAATCCAACGAGGTAGGCGATGGAAATCACTGCAGTTGAGTCGGATCTTTACGATTTCATCCGGCCCATTATCGGGAAGATTCCGCTTTTCGAGGGTTTGAGCAACACCTCCTACCATGTGCTCATCCGCTGCGCGGACATGGTGCGGCTGGACGCGGGTGAGACGCTCATCAAGCAGGGGCTCCCCGCGGACGCGTTTTTCATACTGCTCGAGGGCAAGGTTTCGGTGTACCACGAGCGCACTGATGGGGAGGTGGCCCTGCTCGGCGAGGTGAACGCACCCGCGGCTTTGGGCGAGATTGGATTGCTGCTCGAAGACACCCGAACGGCGACCGTGGTGGCGGACACGGACCTGCAGGCCATGCGTTTTCGCCAGCCGGCCTTTGCCTCCCTGTTTGACAGTCTCGAGGGCTTCGGTCTGCACGTTGCGAAAGCATTGGCGGCCCGCGTCAATGACCTCTCGGGTCGGATTCGTAAGGAGTCGGGGTCTCGTCCGGCCGCCGAGGACGCCTTGATCGATCTCGCCGATTTCGAATGATTCCAACCCTGTTCCGAATCGGGGTGTTGGAATTCTTTACAAGCTCGAACGGGGTCCTCCGTTGACGGTTTTCGAGAGAGCGGAGGCCGCGAAGGTCCACGCCGTGATGGCCCATCGACTGCCCACCGGTGCCCACTGGACCGTTCGGTTCGTGGTGGAGGATGGACAGTTCCTCGCCTATCGACAGGGGGTGCCGCAGCCCCTGTTCAATGGCTCAAGCCAGGGCGTCATGGTCACCGTCCAGCACGCGGGTGGAATGGGTTGGGGAGCGATAGGCGATATCCGTGCCGAGGCTGTGGCACAGGCGGCGGAGCGGGCGCTGGAGTGGGCATCGGCGACATCCGGGCATCTGGTGCCGGGAACCGCCTCGCCCGAAATACCGACGCTGCGGGGGCACTATGTGCCGACGATCAGTGACTCCTGGGAGGATCTTTCGCTCAAGGAACGGATGGACCACGTGCGCGAGGCCTGCGCCGGGTTGAAGATTGATGACCGTATCGTGGATTGGGCGGCCCACGTGGGCCATCGGGTCGTGCACACACGCCTGCTCAGTAGCGCGGGGGCCGACCTGATACAGCGCTTCGAGTATCTGACTCCGGGGCTGAGCGCGACGGCGAATGTGGACGCCAGCAGCGAGCGGCGCACGGGGGGCGGGGTCAACTCCGGGCGCCAGGGTGGGCTGGCGCAACTGTCCGCGCTGGGTTTTCCGCGGGATGGTCCACGCATCGCGGAGGAGGCCCTGGCCCTGCTCCATGCGCCGGATTGCCCCTCAGGTCGGCGTGACCTGATCCTGTTGCCCGGGCAGATGGTGTTACAGATCCACGAATCCATCGGCCACCCCTTGGAGTTGGACCGGATCCTGGGTGATGAGCGCAATTACGCGGGCACCAGCTTCGTTACCCCGGACATGTTCGGTGAATACCGCTATGGCTCGCCCCTGCTCAATGTCACCTTCGATCCGGACCGTCCCGAACAAATCGCCAGCTACGCCTGGGATGATGAAGGTGTGCCCGCGCGGCGTGCCTACCTGATCCGTGAAGGCGTGTTGGAACGGCCCCTGGGCGGTGCCCTGTCCCAGGCCCGGTCGGGACTGCCCGGCGTGGCCAACGCGCGCGCCAGCCAGTGGAACCGACCCCCCATCGACCGCATGGCTAATCTGAACCTTGAGCCCGGCGAGAGCAGTCTGGATGCCTTGGTCGCGGGAGTTGAGGATGGCGTGTTGATGGATACCAACCGCTCCTGGTCCATCGATGACTCGCGCAACAAGTTCCAGTTCGGCTGTGAGTACGGGCGCTTGATCAAAGACGGTGAGTTGAAGGGACTGGTGCGGAATCCCAACTACCGGGGGGTGTCGGTGAACTTCTGGCGCAGCCTGGACGGCGTCGGGGCGGCACGGGATTTCCGCGTGGGCGGGGTGACCAACTGCGGTAAAGGAGAGCCCAACCAGTCGATTTACGTGGGGCATGCGGCCCCGCCCTGTCGGTTTCGCGGCGTAGAAGTATTCGGGGCCGGGGGATGACAGACGAGCGTGCCCGGTTTATGAGCCTGGCTGATCGCCTGATGGACCTCGTCCGGGACGGCGAGGTATTGCGGATTTCCTACAGTGGCGAGGATTCCGATTTCGTCCGCTTCAACGCGGGTCGGGTCCGTCAGTCGGGACACCTGCTCCAGGGTGAAGTCACCCTCGATCTCAGCGAGGGTGCGCGTCACGCCACCTCCCATCACCAGGTGTGCGGTGATCCGGGGCACGACGCTCCGGTACTCAGTGAGGCGGTGCGGCGCTTGCGGGCGCTTCGGCCGCACCTGCCGGAGGATCCCTATCTTCTGCATGCCAGCGAGGTTCGGGACAGCGATGAGCAGGCAGCGGTCTCCGGCTGGAGCGCGACGGATGCCGTGGGCGATATTCTTCAATCCGGGGCTGGGCTGGACCTGGTGGGGCTGTTCGCCGGAGGCGGGTTGTATCGGGGTTTTGCCAGCTCTTCAGGCCAGCGAAACTGGTTCAGCAGCCGAACCTTCAATTTCGATTGGAGTGTCTTCCAGGGCGGCGACAAGGCCGTGAAGGCGGATTATGCGGGCCTGGAGTGGTCCGGGGATGCACTGGATGCCCGCATGCAGGCGGTGCGCGAACAGCTCGCCCCAATGGCCCGTGCACCCCTTGACCTGAAACCCGGACGGTACCGCGCCTATCTTGCGCCCGCCGCGATGAATGAGATCCTGGATATGTTGGCGTGGGGGGGATTTGG
Organism: Gammaproteobacteria bacterium; assembly: GCA_049604855.1. Classification (GTDB taxonomy): domain Bacteria; phylum Pseudomonadota; class Gammaproteobacteria; order JACKNK01; family JACKNK01; genus JBMYTL01. The sequence continues at coordinate 5,095 of JBMYTY010000057.1, forward strand.
CCTGAAAAGTCATCGGACGGCCCAGACCCCGCTCATCCGCATGGTGCGCGACGGCGCCGCCCTGAGCCCGCGCGTGAATCTGTGGGAGGAAGCGTCTGATGGCGTGGGACCCGGCTTCACCAGCGCCGGATTCATCCGCCCCGCCCGGGTCGATCTGATTCGCGAGGGCCGTTATGCGGATTGCCTCGTGGGGCCACGGAGCGCCAAGGAGTTCGGGGCCCGGGTGACTGGCTCCGAATCGCCGCAATCCCTGAGTATGTCTGGCGGTGCGTTGGCGTCCGAGGGTGTTCTGGAGGCCCTGGTTACGGGCTTGCTCATCAACAACCTCTGGTATTGCAACTACTCGGATCGGAACGCATGCCGTATCACGGGGATGACCCGCTTCGCCTGCTTCTGGGTGCGCGATGGACGTATCCAGGCCCCGGTCAACGTGATGCGTTTTGACGATACGGTGTATTCGATGTTGGGGGCGCGGCTGGAGGAACTCACGAGCGAACCCGAACTGATGCTTTCGAGTGATACCTATGGAGAGCGCTCCACCCACAGCAGCCGTCTCCCGGGAGCATTGATCGACGGGATGCGGTTCACCCTGTGACCGGACCGCACCGGAACGGACCACACCGATAGGCCGGATCAGCTGACGGGATCGGCGTTCAGGTTGCGCAGAATGCGATTCAGCAGGGAATAGATCATCGTCTGTTCGGCGGCGCTGATGCCGCGATAGGCCTCGGCGCGGAAGGCCAGTGCGATGGGAACGAGCTCATCCTCCAGCGCTCGACCCTTGGCGGTCACGAATACCTGCTGAACCCGGCGGTCGTCCGGCGCGGCGCGCCGTTCAAGCAGGCCCTTTCCCGTCATTTTGTCCAACATCCGCGTGACGTTCGGCCGATCCTTCACAAGCAGGTCGCCAAGCTCCCTCTGGCTCATGCCGTCTTTTCGCCACAGGGTGGCGAGCACGGCGAATTGCTCCGAGGTCAGCTCGTAGGGTTTCAGCCGTCGGGTGAATTCGGTCTTGATCTGCATGTCCGCCTGGTGGAGGGCGAAGGCCAAGGCCTCCTGGATGCGGTAGCTCATGGGAGGAGGGTCCGGACAATTGTTGTATCAGCAACTTAATAGTTGCCGCGCTGCAATAGGTCAATAGCCGAAAGAGCGGGAAACAGGATTTTCTTGCCCTCGGATCACCGCAATCAGGTGAACTTGTCATGGGCAGGGGGGATGCTTAGGATTGTGCGATGCACAAAAACGAGGCGTTTTCATGGGCTCAAACCGTGAATCCGTTCCCGTGATCTTGTATTGACCACAACCGGTGTCATATTCCGGGTTTATCAATCCGGTCTTTTCAGCGACCCATGGTGTCCACATGAACAGCTCGGGTGTTCCCCGCTGCCCCACACTTCTCGTGATCCTGGACGGGTTCGGCGTCAATGCCACGGTCGAAAACAATGCCGTGGCGCAGGCCCGAACGCCCAAGCTGGATCGTTGGTTCGCCGATTTTCCGCATACCACGGTGGAAGCCTCCGGCGCGGCCGTGGGTTTGCCGGAAGGGCAGATGGGCAACTCCGAGGTGGGGCACATGACCCTGGGTTCGGGCACGGTCATCCGCCAGGACCTAGTGTTGATCAACGATGCCATCGAGGACTGCAGTTTCCACGAGAATCCGGCGATCAACGCCGCGATCACCAAAGCCCGCGACATGGGGCGGCCCGTGCATCTGTTCGGTTTGGTTTCCGACGGCGGGGTGCACAGTCATCTTGACCACCTGGTCGCGCTTCTGGAGCTTTGCCGCATGCGCGGTGTGCATGCCCTGGTGCACATGGTGACGGACGGTCGGGACACCCCACCGCGGTCCGCCATGGATTGGGTGCCGGAACTCAATGAGGCCTTGAAAACGTCGGACAGTGCGGTAGCCACGGTCATGGGGCGTTTCTGGGGCATGGACCGGGATCATCGCTGGGAGCGCACGGAAAAGGCCTGGCGGGCCCTGGTGCTCAATGAGGGGCGTGCGGCGGCCAGTGTCGAAGAGGCGATCGAGTCGGCCTATGCCCTCGGGCAGAACGACGAGTTCATCGAACCGGTGATCCTGCCCGATGCGATCCCTCTGGTGGATGGGGACCAGCTCATCTCCTTCAATTTCCGCAAGGATCGACCGCGTCAAACCGTGGAGGCCCTGTTCAAACCCGGGTTTGAGGCATTCGAGCGTCCCAGGACTCCCGATCTGACCGTGACCTGCATGATGGAGTACCACCCGTCTTACGGTTTGCCGGTGGCTTTCAGGGCCGACAAGCCCGACACCGCTCTGAACCGGATTCTCGCGGCGCGGGATATCGGCCAGTTCCACTGCGCCGAGACCGAGAAGTATCCGCACGTGACCTATTACTTCAACGGCGGTCAGCACGACAAGGTGGCGGGTGAGGTCCACGATCTGATTCCTTCACCGAAGGTGGAGACCTACGACCTGATGCCGGAAATGTCCGCGCCTGAGGTGGCCGACCACGTCGTGGCCGCCCTCCAATCAGGCACCTACGGGTTCGTGGTGGTGAACTTCGCGAACGGCGATATGGTCGGCCATACCGGCGATATGGAGGCTGCCGTCAAGGCGGTCGAGGTGCTGGACCGCGAGGTGGGGCGCGTGTTGGATGCGGCGCGCGCCCAGGGGTTTGCCGTGCTGCTGACGGCGGATCATGGCAACTGCGATGAAATGGTCGACCCCAGGACGGGCGGGCCCCATACGCAGCACAGCCTGTTTCCGGTGCCCTGCCTGGTAATCGATGATGTGCACTGGGCACTCGCCGATGGAGGTGGTCTCGCGGACATCGCACCCACGGTGTTGGAGCTCATGGGTATCGAACAACCCGCATCCATGCAGGGCCGCTCCCTGCTGATTCCGCCCACCGCCGTGGAATCCGCCGCCTGAGGCCCCGTTCCGCGCAAACGCCGTCCCGACGTCAGTGGGGCATGGTGTCAGACCCGTCCGTTCAGGTCCTTGACCCCATACCTTCGAATCGGCAAAATCGCGCCCCCTTGTGGCGAGGTAGCTCAGCTGGTTAGAGCGCGCGACTCATAATCGCGAGGTCGAGAGTTCAAGTCTCT
>JBMYTY010000058.1:0-8145 GCA_049604855.1 Gammaproteobacteria bacterium
GACATCGACTGTCGTTTTAATCTCGCCATCGCCCGGCGACCGGGGATCGAATCTGATCTCCGAACGCCAATCCCGGAAGACGCCATCGAAGTCGATACCCTCCCAGGTCGCGGTGAAACCCACCTCGCTCGACTCGTAGTCCACGGTCCACTGCGCCGCCTGGGCAGACCACGCGGCCAGGCTGAACAGGAGCAGGACAAAGGAAGCGGAAAGATCGCGTTTCATAAATCAGTCCAACGGCGAAATCTCGGGGCCATGGCCCCCAGTACGTCATCTCGAAGCGTGTAGTGATGGTAAAAAGCCGCCCCCGCATGGACCACCACGAGAGTCAGAAAGATCCAGAACAGCCCAAGATGCACAAACTCAGCGTAGGCCTGGAGCGCCTTGTCCGGACCGGTGATCGCGGGAACCGAAACCCATCCGAATAGTTTCAGGGGAAAATTCGCGGCGGAGTTGATGACCCAACCCGACAAGGGCATGAGAACCATCAATCCATACAACATCCCATGTCCAAGACGCGCCAGGTTTTGAAGCAACGTTCCCCCGCTGTCATCCCGCTCCGGCCGACCGAGATACAGCCGGACACCCAGCCGCACGAACACCAGGAACAGCGTCAGGAGGCCCAGGGATTTGTGCCACCGGAAAAGCTCGACCTTGGTCAACGACAAGGACCAGGTTTCAGCCGCCCATCCCAAACCCATCAACACCAAAACCAGGACCGCCATGACCCAGTGCAGGGCGCGTATCAGTGGATGCCAGAGGGCATTCTTCGAATCCAGGGCGGTCATGGATCAGCCACATCAGCCTGTTGCCTGGTTCTCACGCCGATCGCCGCGAAGCTGTCCCCGACAGGACCTACACACGAGGCGAGTACTAACAGCCCCTCAGCGCCCGGAGCAACCGGAAACACAGCTGCCATCGCCGTCAAACTCCATGATCCGTCCGCTGATCGGGAGATGAACGGGCATATGAGCGGCATTGGAGAATTGCTCCGTGCGCGTTCCCGGCAGTAATTTCCCCCCGGATGTGGCCACTTCGTTGGCATGGGAGGCAATTACGGAACGGGGACTGATGAGTTCGTTCACTACATGAGCCGCCTCCCTTGGCCCGGTGGTGAAGGTATCGCCGATGTTTATGACCACAAGGCCAGCCTTGTAGTAATCACCCACAACCAGCTTTTGCTCGGCGGTGATCCCGGTATCGCCCGAAAGGTAAGCCACCAAGCCGTTGGAGAAGGTCAACACATAGCCCGTGGGCGGTCCGGCGTACGCGGTAACCCCCGCTTCCTTCAGTCGCTCCGCCAACCATTTGGGCAGAAAACCGGCACCAATCCCGTTTGAGTGCGCCGCCGGAACGGTGGTGACCGTAACGCCCCCCACCTTGCGCGAGCCACCGAAGCGGACCAATTGAGATTGCTTGGGATCGCCCCCCAACTCCCGCAGGCGGGCGGCAAAAAACTTCGGCATCTCGCTGCCCGTCACGATGGCCGCACTTTTACCCATGGCGATCGCCACGGTGTTCGATTCAGGCAGCATCAGCTTGGAAAGATCCGGCTTACCGCATTCTCCAGCATTGACCGTGGGGATACGCCGATCGCCCACGTGGTCTCCGTGCATGTGGCTGACCAGCAGCGCATCGATTCGTCCCAGGCGCGGATCATCGGCTCCGGCCACCGTGCGGCCCGCGTCATACAACAGCCGGGTTCCATCCGGGTCCTCGAGAACCAGGGCGCGGTCAAAGCGGCAGAATTCGCCGTCGTGGCTGCCCAGGGGCGTGATTTTCACCGTGGAGGCCTGGACCGGGGCGGCTGACAGGCTCAGACCGAGGAGCGTTAAAACGATGCCAATGCGATACATAGGGTTCGGCCCTCTTCTTCGTTGTCTGGCGAAGACTACGCTCGGAGCCGAGGCGTCGGGCTCCACATTCAGTGGGGTTAGCCGTGGAGTTGGCCCTGCGATGTTGGCTGTCGCGTTCGCGAAGGAAGCCGCCGATACGGCGCTGCCCCGTGCCCGGGTCGCGGCATCCCTGCCACCACGCGTCGGAGCCTGAAATCAGAACTTTCCGATGACGTTGAAGAAGAACCCGCTGTTATCGAAGGACAGATCAGTCAGGTCGTCGGAGAAGTCGGTGAAGTTGTAGCCCACACCCGCTTTCACGTTTTCACCGAAATGACGATAGACGGCGAGCAGGATGCCCTGCAGCGTGTCCGAGGCGTCGCTGATGTGCATGATCCGGTATTCCAGCAGAGCGTCCCAGTTATGCACCCAGTGGTAATCACCCCTGAGGACCAATAACTGTGCATCGTTGTCCGACCAATCCGCCCCCGGGCCGGTTCGCAGTTCACCGTAACGCAGGGCGTACTTTCCGCCGACGGTGAATTCCTCGTTCAGGTCGTAGAGCGTGTCGATCGCGAACACGTGGCTACGTTGCTGGTAGGTGGAGGAATTGCCCAGTGCGTCCAACTGCGCGGGACTGGGACGGTTCTCGATGTACGTGTATTTGATCAGACCGTTCAAGCGGTCGTTATCCACCGGTCGGTAGGCACCGCCCGTCGAAAACTCAACAAACCCACCATCACCGGCGGTGTTGCTGTCACTGTCGGCGTAATTCAGGCGCCCCGTTGCACGCCAATCTTCATCGACTTTGACGTTGAGGTTGTTACGCCAGTAAATCGCCTTCCGTCTTTCGGTCGTGGAGGTATCGATCCGTCCCTCCAAGCCTGTGGAAAGGCGCACGCGCTCATTGCTGAAGGCCACGCTCACGCCACCCGCCTCACGGTCCTTGTCACCGGTGATCTCATGAACCGTGCCCACCTCGGTATCAAATCCGAAGGTCCATTCGTCCGTGGGCGTGTACTTCAGACCATAGGCATTGGTCAGGGAGGACCGATCTTCGAAATCGGCTTCCGCCGAGCGGCGCTCCGTGAACACGCTCAAGCTGTCCGAATACCGGGTGCGCGACCCGGTTACGAAACTGCGGTTCTTGAAGTAGCGACCGTCGTCCGTTCGATCGCCATCCATCTGGTAGCTGGCGTAGAGCTCACTGCGATCGTTGTATCGGAATATGGACCCCGCCTGGAAGCCGGTTCCGTTATCACCTATGGAGCCCTCACCTGTCAGTGACAACCGGTCATTGACATCCACCTGTCCACCAACACCGACACGCCCGTTGTCGTTACGTCCCTGGTCGACGTCCAGAGTCCCCTGGACAAAGGTGTATGCGTTCCAGTCGTCAAGGGAGTCATAAGCCAGACGAACGCTCGCATCGGTGCGCGAACCCTGCTCGGTAATGGAGGCCGTGGTGCTGGGTGAATTGCGCTCGCGCTCTTCATTGAGAACCTCGACACCCGCGGACCAGTGTTCGTCAAACTGATGATCCAGACCCAGACGTGCGGTCTCGATCATCTGGGTATCGCCTTCCTCGACCGTGTCGTAGGACGCGCGCAAATCAGTGTTGTCATCCAGGTGCAATCGGCTCGAGACACCGAGAGTCGTGGTGTGCTCATCGGTCAGGTGACCCGCGCCCGAGAAACCCTTCGACTTCTCGGAGTAGTAAGCACGAACGTCGCCTGGACTCTTTTCCAGACCGAACGGATCACGCAGGTCCACGGCGCCCTCCACGTAAACGGCGTCACCCTCCACACCCGCCGTCCTGTCCTGCGCAATCTGGGTGAACGTGAAACCTCCATCGTCGGAAATCTTCTCACCGACACCCGGATTCTTGGTTTTGGCGACCTGGCCCTTCAGGTAAGTCCCCGCGCTGTAGCGCAAGGTACCGTCCACACCTGCCTGATCGTGGTCATTGCCGGCCCCATCTTCATCGTGAGCGCCAATCACTCCCACCTGGATGTAGTCATTGAGCCAGTGCGAGAGTCGACCGCCCACGGTAGGTTCCTGAAGGCTGGTCGCCGAGGGCGCGTACTCATAGCGCACCACCAGGTATTGAGGATTCCCACCCAGACTACCCGTACGCACCACGGCCGCCGATGCCGCGTTGGCATGCAGCGGCTCACGAAGACTCAAGCGCCCCTGAAGCGGATCGATGTGATAGTCCTGCCCCTCATCGAGTTCACGCACACCCAGGACAACGCCGGTGTTTGCATCCCGTATCTCAATCGTCACCTTCTCGGATCCGATAGAGATCTCGCGCTGTTCGAGGTAGAAGAGCGATCCGCTGGTGCCCCTGAACTCCTCCCGCTTGTGCAGCGTGGTGGCCTCGGAGGCAAAACCCTGAACCTTGGTGCTGCTCTCACCGAAACCGGTGACGGAATCACTCTGCCAGTTCAACTCCGCCCCGTAGAGGCCACGCTCGGCCTGGACCAACTCCGTCGCCTCTAGATTGGTACGGAAGTTACCCCACAGCACATGGGAATTGCCGCGCTCAACGCGCACGTAGAACTTGCCCTGTGAGGGGGTGTCCTCGTTGGTGGTCCCGTCGTCACCGAATACGGGGTAGTGATCCTCGCTATCGATCTGACGAAGAAGCTGGCGCGGATCCTTGTCGTCGAGATTATCGAGGATGTCCTCCAGGGACTCCTCGCCGGTATCCAATTGGGCGGTGATCAGGTATTCACCCTTGATCTTGCCCTTGGCGTAGAAACCCGCCCGCGCATCGACGTAGCCACTCTCGTCGTAGTGGGTTTCATCCTGCGTGACCAGTGCGGCAGGTCCATCGGCGTTGTTCTTTCCGATGGTCAGATCACCGATCGCGACGTAGAACCACTCCTGGTCAGGAATGTAGAGACTGCGCTCGAACTTGGTGGCCTTCCCGGATTCGTCACGCACCTCGACATTGACGACATGCGAGCCTGTGGTCATGACCTCCTCAACGACGAAAGTCCCGAAGGGATCAATCGCCGCCTCGCGGCCCATAACGTAGACCTTTTGACCCTTGGGGATGTTGCGACCGTTCACCGTCACCATGCCGCCGAATACGGGAATGGTGCGTTTGGCCAGATGATTCGCGGAGCGTGCCTGCTGCAACTCCATTTCAGGATCTGGCGTACCGTCGGGTCGCTCCTCCAACCATTCCTTGCCAGCACGATAAGGCCAGTCGCGCTCGTCCAATATGTCCAGGTCGAGAGGCCGGGTTTCGTCGAAACGCCCCTCCTCATCGTACACACGCAGTACGTAACGAAGCTTGTGCTCCTTCCAGTAGGCCTGGTCCGGTGTGTATTCAACCTCCCCATTCGTATCAAGCGGCAGTACCGCGGTGGGAGGGGCCTCGGCGGATTCGCCCGGCTCGAACAAGCGGATCTCCGCCTGCTTGATCCAATGAGGATAGTTGTTGATGGCCTTGAACCGGAGCGGTTCCCCCGATACGGCGACATCGGGCCACACGCTGGTCGCGAGCCGACGGGTCTGATCCAGGGTGTCGTACTGAATCTGGATATCCACGCGGTCGAGCTCGAAATCCGTGCCGATATCACTGATTCCGGGCTGGTCGATCACGACCTCGTCATCCACGGTGATACGCAGGGGCGGACGGGCATCGCTGACATCCACGCCGGGAGACTCGACCTCATGAGGCACGCTCAGGACCCGCACATCTCCGCCACCGGGGTTCTTCTTTTCTTCGGCATCCGCCGCCTGAATCGGGCTTGGCCCCAGTCCCAGAGCGGCGGTCACGGCCGCCGCGATAACGGTCTGGCGCAGGTGAGGACGATCCATCTTCAGAAGCAGCTGCGTATTCATTTCGCCACCTCCTCAGAAACCGGAAGTTCGGGCACGTCTTCGACCTCGAGTATCAATGGGTAGTCCCTGCCTTTCTCAGACCAGATGGCCTTGATCGCCTCAACGGTCTGGTAGACGCGTTCATCCACCGTTCTTCGATCCTCACCCGGCTGGTTCACGTACTTGATACGTATAACCGCCGGTCTCTCCGTTCCGGTCGCCTTATCGAGCAGTTCCGGCAGGGCCACACCGGCCCAGTGTTCGGTGAGTTTGACGCCATCGTAGGCACGCTCATCCACGGTCAACCTCACCATGCGATAGAGGGCCGCGCCAAAGTTCGCTTTGATCAACTTGCCACGCGTGGCCCGAACAACCCGGGGGTTTTCAGTGCTCATCCGATAACCGGACGGCAGGGAATTCGTATCGAGCTTGACGATGAAGTTGCTGCCACGTTCACGCTGGGGAATGTCGGCACAAGCGATGTGATATCGCCCGTTGTAGTCCGTGGTGATCCGAAGACCGGATACCGTGGCCAGGCGAACACCAGGCAAGCCGGGTTCACCCTTGTCCTGGTAGGCGTTGCCATTCTGGTCGTCCCAGACCTTGCCGATGATGTCGGTACAGTCGAACAGTGGATCGGGAATGATGATCACCGTCGCCTCCGCGGTATTCGACAAGCGCGTCTGCACCGTGTCCTCCGCGAAGGTGATGTTGGTATAGGCCCCGTCGCTGACCGCGGAACCGACGACCAGGATGATCTCCACCGTCTTGGTGTCCCCGGCGGCGAAATTCTGGCCCGTCCAGGTCAACTCGCGACCGTCCACCGTCGGCTCGGTGCGCACGCCGTCGATGAACGCTGTGTTCTCCACGTACTTGAAGCCGGGCGGCATGGTGTCGCGCAGGACCGCATTGGTAACGGTGGAGCCAGACACATTGTTGAAGGTCATGGTGTAAGGCACACGCGATCCACGAGTCGTTCGAACGATAGAGGTCTCTTTCGTCGCGAAGAAGGTGTTCTCGTCGAAATTACCCGGATCGAGCGGAATGTGGTTGTGAATCACGTTCTCGTCGCCCGCGGCAAGCGAGAAGGTGAAGAAGTACAGGGTGGATTGCGCGCCGGTCGGAACGGTCTCCTGGGTCTGAATGCGGCAGGGGTCACCAGCCACCGGATCGATCGCCGTGCCGTTGGCCGTGCAGTTGGTCGCATCCACCGTACGGTCATCCGCTGGAATGTTGGTGGATTCGCCCTGGATGTAACCGGTCGGCACCGTGAATGCGATGGTGTAATCCGTGGCGCCCGGACATCCCGCGCCAAAATCGACGATGTCGAAGCGGTAACGTCCGTCCGTCCCGGTCACCTGATTCTGCTGCCCGGCCGCGAGACAGGCATCGGGCACCAGTGCGCCGTTGGCGAACAACTGGACCGTGACACCGGCGACAGGCTCGCGCGTCTCGGAGTCGTAGAAACGTCCCGACGGGTCAAGCGGAAGGCTTTGATCGGTGACCTCGGTTCCAAAGAACAACTGAATGCCGGTAATGGAGCCATTGCCCGTGGTACCCGCGTTGGAACCCGAAACGGTCGTTCCCTGCCCGAGGGCACCGCAACTGAACTGCACGTCATAGCTATCGCCGTTGACGAAGTCGTCCCAGGCCCTGAATTCGTAATCGCCGTTGCTGTCGGTGGTTGTCGTCTGCTGGATCGTGCCATTCGAGTCCAGCAGATTGACGGTACAGTTACTGAACTTGTCTTCGCCGGGATCAACCACACGGTCGCCGTCCTCGTCGAACCACACCGTACCTGAGAGCAGAACCTCGCCGGTCGGGTCATCGCCCACATTGGTCACGGTGATACGAAGGTCACTGGTGTTCGAATCAGCAAGAACACGTGTCCAGGTATCCAAGGTGGAAACGTTACCGCGTCCATCATTGACGTTGTCGCCCGGCCACTTGTGCGCGCCGTTACCGGATTCACCGGACAGGTCCTTCGTGGGATCGTTGTCCCCCAGCGGGTCCTGCCAGACCCCGTTGACGACACCGGCCACGATGCCGCCCGCCGCGATATTCAGACTACTGTCGTCAAAGAAGACATCAACGAAGGAGCCGCTTCGCTTGATCTTGTAACCCAGTGGGTTCTGCTCCACGTCGGCGGCGGGGAAATGGGTTTCGGATACGGACTGTTCCGTCTTGATCTGCACGTCGACATTGCCCACCGGCACATCAACGCCATTCCCGTCCTTGCCGTCCCAGGTCAGAGTCGTGGCGGTATTGGCGATGACGGATTTCTGCAGCGTCACATCATCAGCATCATCAAAGTTCCCGTTGTCATCCAGGTCGAGACGAAGCACGACCGAACCCGTCGCGTTGGGCGTGAAGGAGAAGGTGCCACCCTGGCCTACTTCCGTCAGGCCTTTCACGTTGTTGTTTCCGCGGAAGACAAGATTGTCCGGTGCCGGACTGACGCTGGGGGTCGTTC
>JBMYTY010000059.1:0-8082 GCA_049604855.1 Gammaproteobacteria bacterium
ATCCGGCGCCGTGTCACGATTCATTCAGAGCTTCCCTAAGCGAATCGTCCCGTTCTCAGCCCTGGCCGGGGCGCCGCGCGGTTGGGCAGCGCAGACTGAAGCGGCGTGGATGCGTATCGAACCGCAGGGCCGTCAGCGTGCCGCCCCATACGCAGCCGGTATCGATGGCGTGGATGTTGTCGTGGTGAACGTAACCGAGCGTGGACCAGTGTCCGAATACCAGGGTCATCGGCCAGGGGGCGCGATGCGGGTGTTGAAACCAGGGCGTCAGTCCTTCAATGGTCTGGCCCGGGTGCAGCTTGACCTTGTGTTCCATGGCACCGTTCGCGGTGCAGTAACGCATACGGGTGAGGGCGTTGGTGGTGTAACGCAAGCGATCCATGCCCTCGAGGGTTTCGTCCCAGCGGTCCGGCTGGTTTCCATACATGGCCTTGAAATATCCATGGCGTGCTTCCGACCGCAGGCAGTCCTCCAGCAGGGTGGCCTCGCGCCGGGCGGTGTTCAGGTCCCAGAATGGGGGGATCCCGGCATGCACCATGGAGGCGCCCACGGTTTCGTCCACATGGAGCAGTGGTCGGTGGAGCAACCAGTCCAGCAGGTCCCCGGCATCGGGTGCGTTGAGTATGTCCAGCATGCCCGGGTCCGCCTTGTTGTGGCGGTTGTTGCCATGGGCCATGGCGAGCAGGTGCAGGTCGTGGTTGCCGAGTACGGATATGGCCCTGTCGCCGAGTGAGTGGACGAAGCGCAGGGTGGCCAGGGAATCCGGGCCACGGTTGACCAGGTCGCCCACGAACCAGAGTCGGTCGGCGGACGGGTCGAAGTTGATGACATCCAGCAGTTCACGCAGTGGCTGGATGCACCCCTGCAAATCGCCGATGGCATAGACCGCCATGGCCTTTTACCCCTACTCGGTGAGAATCGTTCCGGGTTCCGGTGCGCGATCGCGGTGCGGCGGGCCACGCAGTCAGCCACGCCGTGGGATCGCTGCGTGACCTGTCAGTGGATGGCCCTGGGCATGCTCAGGCTGAAACGCGGGATGGCCGCGTCGAAGCGATGTCCATCGTCGGCCACCATCTGGTAGCTGCCCTCCATGGAGCCCACGGGGGTCTCCAGTACCGTGCCGCTGGTGTAGCGGAAGCCACGTCCTGGCTGAAGGTAGGGCTGCTCGCCCACCACCCCGTCACCACGGACTTCCTGAACCTTGCCGTTGCCATCGGTGATCAACCAATGACGGGTCATGAGTTGGACCGGCTGTTCGCCATCGTTGGTGATGGTGACCGTGTAGGCAAAGGCATAACGGTCCGAGTCGGGTTCGGACTGCTTGTCGATGTACTGGGTCTCGACGGACACGCCGACGTCATAGGGATTGGAGCTCATGATGGGCCGTTGGTGAAAAGCATGGATAGGTCAAGCGACTGAACGTCCTTGGTCAGCGAGCCCACGGATATATCGTTCACACCGGTGGCGGCGACGTCGCGCACCGTTTCCAGGGTTATGCCGCCGGAAGCCTCGAGCCGCGCCCGACCGGCGTTGACGGCCACGGCCTCGCGCAGCGTGGCGAGGTCGAAGTTATCGAGCATGACCCGGTCCGCTCCCGCGTCGAGGGCTTCGTGCAACTGAGCGAGGTTTTCCACCTCCACTTCAACCCATTGGCCCGCGCCATGGGCCCTGGCCTGATTGATGGCCGCGGGAATGGAGCCGGCGGCGGCGATGTGGTTTTCCTTGATCAGGACCGCGTCATACAGCCCGATGCGGTGGTTTGCCCCGCCGCCCTGGCGTACGGCGTATTTCTGGGCAAGGCGTAAGCCGGGCAGGGTCTTGCGGGTGTCCAGTATGCGCACGGGCTGCCCCGCGACCGCCTCGGTGAAACGCCGCGTCGCGCTGGCGGTCCCACTCAAGGTCTGCAGGAAGTTAAGGGCGCAACGCTCACCGCTCAGCAGGCAGCGCGCGGGGCCGCGAAGTTCACACAGCAGTTGATCGGGGCCCACGGGATCACCATCGCGCGCATGCCAGGTCAGGGATACGCCCCCGCACAGGCGTTGGAAAACCGCGTCGACCCACGGGGTCCCCGCCAACACCCCGGGGGCGCGGCTGATGATGCGCGCTTCGGCGCTTTGGCCCTCGGGTATCAGAGCGGCGGTGAGGTCGCCCTGACCAATGTCTTCCGCAAGGGCCACGGAGACCTCGCGGTCGATGTGTGCCTGGGTTTCCGGCGTGATGGCCTCGACCATGGGCTCAGTCTGAGACCTCGAGTAATTCCACCTCGAAGATAAGGGTCGCGTTCCCCGGGATGATTCCACCGGCACCGTGTTCTCCATAGCCCAGGGCCGGTGGGATGGTCAGGCGGCGTTTGCCGCCTTCCTTCATCCCCGCCATGCCCCGGTCCCAGCCAGGGATGACCATGCCGACGCCGAGTGGAAAGCGGAACGGTTCATTGCGGCGGACACTGGAATCGAACTCCGTCCCGTCGGTCAACCACCCCGTGTAGTGCACCGTGAGGAACCGGCCCTCACCCTCGGCCACCTTGCCGTGGCCTTCCGTCAGGTCTTCGATGATCAATCCACTGTCCAGGGTCTGTTCCGCCACGCGTACGCTCGTAATGACTGGGGGCTGAAGGGCGCGCAGTATACCCGGCCCCGCGAACCGCAATGCACCTGTATGGGCAAACGACACCGGAACAGACATGCTTGCTCTCATGGCTTTGCGCAGGATTGTGATTGTCTCCTTGATGCTGCTCGCCGCGACGGGGTGCTCCACCGTTCAGTACTACGGTCAGGCGGTCAGCGGTCATCTGGAGATCATGGGAGCGAGTCGGCCCCTCGAACAGGTGATAGAGGATCCCTCCACCGAGGAGCGGGTGCGTGAGCGATTACGCCTGGCCGCTGAGGCGCGTCGGTTCGCGTCACGGGAACTGTCCCTGCCGGATAATCGCAGTTACACGCGCTATGCGGATCTCGGTCGCGGGGCGGTGGTCTGGGCCCTGTACGCGGCGCCGGAGTTCGATACAGCGCCTCATCGCTGGTGTTATCCGCTCGTCGGCTGTCTCGCCTACCGCGGATACTTCGATCAGGCCGAAGCGATGCGGGAAGCAAAAAAGCTCGCTTCCCTGGGCATGGACACCCACGTGGCCCCTGTCCCCGCTTACTCGACCCTGGGCTGGTTCGCGGACCCGCTTCTCAACACGATGATGGCTTGGGATGACGAGGTCGTCGCGGCCTTGATATTCCACGAGCTCGCCCATCAGGTGGTCTATGTGCCCGGGGATACCGAATTCAATGAAGCCTTCGCGGTAGCGGTTGAGCGAGAGGGGATGCGCCGTTGGCTTGCGGCAAGTGGGCGCTCCGATCGGCTCGAGGCCTGGTTGGCGCGAAAATCCTCCGCGGCCCGGTTCACGCGATCCCTGCTGGCCCTGCGTGCGGAATTGACCCGGCTTTATGCCCGGCCGCTGTCGGCGCAATCGATGCGCGCGGCAAAGGCGGCCGCCATGGAAAGGGCGCGGTCCGATTTTCGCCAGAGATTGCGCGAACGGCCGGGCGAGCGGGCGTTCACGCATTGGTACGGAGCGGGCTTGAACAACGCGCGCTTGAACGTTCTCGCGGTCTATGAGCGTTGGGTCCCTGCTTTCGAGCAGCTGCTGGAGCGCGAGGACCGCGATCTGGAACGCTTCTATCGAGAGGTCCGGCGGCTGGGTGGCTTGCAGCCCGATGAGCGTGCGCGTCGCCTGCGCGCACTGGATACGCCCTGAACACAGCCGGAACCGTATGCCCCCGCAAACGCGATTTGTCGCGCGATATGGCGGAGTTTCCGGGCCATGTGAACAGGCTGCCCGAGGGAGCGGAATCGGGCATCAACCCATGTGCCGCGGAGGCCTTGTTCGCCCGCCTTGTTCCCCAACGAGCGCGCGCGTAGAATCCGCCGCTCTTTTTTTCGGGCGCTTGACCTGGGCCAGGCCTCCGACAGTCGATCGCGGTGTGCGATCGCCCTCTCCCTTCCAATGCCCTGAGGACTACAGATATGTCTATTTCCGCTGAACAGAAAGCGGCGATCGTTGCCGAGTACGCGCGCGTCGAAGGTGATACCGGCTCCCCCGAGGTTCAGGTGGCCCTGCTGACCGCCCGCATCAACGATCTCACCGGACACTTCGCTGATCACAAGCACGATCACCACTCCCGCCGTGGCCTGCTGCGCATGGTCAACCAGCGCCGCAAACTCCTCGACTACCTCAAAGGTAAGGATCAGGACCGCTACAAGACCCTGATTGGCAGCCTGGGACTGCGCCGCTAACCGCGGTCGCTTCGGCCCACCGCGACACGACAGAAGCTGAGAGACACAGGAACCGACCGTGGAATCCATCAAAAAGACGTTTCAGTTCGGCGAACATGCCGTCACCCTCGAGACCGGCGAGATCGCCCGTCAGGCTGGCGGTGCCGTTATCGTCAACATGTCCGATACGGTCGTTCTGGTCACCGCCGTGGGCCGTCGCGACGCCGATCCGAACAAGGACTTCTTCCCGCTCACCGTTGAGTACCAGGAAAAGACCTATGCCGCGGGCAAGATCCCGGGTGGTTTCTTCCGCCGTGAAGGTCGTCCGTCCGAGGGCGAGACCCTCACGGCGCGTCTCATCGACCGTCCGTTGCGTCCGCTCTTCCCGAAGGGCTTCTACAACGAGGTGCAGATCATCTGCACCGTGATGAGTCTGAACCCGGAAGTGGATCCGGAACTGCCGTCGCTGATCGGCGCCTCCGCCGCCCTGTCCATCTCCGGCATGCCGTTCAACGGTCCGGTGGGGGCCGCCCGCGTGGGCTACAAGGACGGTGAATACCTGCTCAACGCGTCCCAGTCCGTCATGGCCGAGTCTCAGCTCGACCTGATCGTGGCCGGTACCGATCAGGCCGTCCTGATGGTCGAATCCGAAGCGAAGGAGCTGCCGGAAGAGGTCATGCTGGGTGCCGTGATGTTCGGTCATGAGGCCTACCAGGCCTGTATCGCCGCCATCAGCGAGCTCAAGGCCGAATGCGGCAAGCCCGCCTGGGAGTGGACCGCCCCCGTGGAAGATAGCGAGCTCAAGGCCGCTGTGGAGGCCCAGGCCGGCGAAGGTATCCGCAATGCGTACACCATCGCCGACAAGCTGCAGCGTCAGGATGCCGTTGCCGCCGTCACCGCGGCCGCCGTGGAGGCCCTGGCCTCCGCCGACGATGCGAAATGGTCCGCTGGCGAGGTTTCCTCCGCCGTGCACAAGCTGGAGAAGGTCACCGTGCGTGGCCGGATCATCTCCGGTGAGCCGCGCATCGACGGTCGTAGCCCGGCCGATGTGCGTCCGATCACGGTGCGCACCGGTGTGCTCCCCCGCGCTCACGGTTCCGCTCTGTTCACCCGTGGTGAAACCCAGGCGTTGGTCGCCACCACCCTGGGTACCACCCGGGACGCGCAGATCATCGATGCCCTTGCCGGTGAGCGTAAGGATCATTTCATCCTGCACTACAACTTCCCGCCCTTCTGCGTGAACGAAACCGGTCGCGTGGGCTCGCCCAAGCGTCGTGAGATCGGTCACGGTCGTCTCGCCAAGCGCGGTATCGCCGCCGTGGTGCCGGGCGTCGAGGAGTTCGCCTACACCGTGCGCGTGGTTTCCGAGATCACCGAGTCCAACGGCTCGTCCTCCATGGCCTCCGTGTGTGGTACCTCCCTGTCCCTGATGGATGCCGGCGTGCCCACCAAGGCCCCCGTCGCCGGTGTGGCCATGGGCCTGATCAAGGAAGGTGATTCCTTCGCCGTCCTGACCGACATCATGGGTGACGAGGATCACCTGGGTGACATGGACTTCAAAGTGGCCGGTACCGCCGAGGGCGTCAACGCCCTGCAGATGGACATCAAGATCGATGGCATCACCAAGGAGATCATGGAGCAGGCCCTCGCCCAGGCGAAGGATGGCCGCTTGCACATCCTGGGCAAGATGAACGAGGCGATCTCCTCGCCGCGCCAGGAGATGAGTGAGTTCGCCCCGCGCATGGTCACCTTCAAGATCAACCCCGATAAGATCCGCGACGTGATCGGCAAGGGTGGCGCCACCATCCGCTCCATCACCGAGGCCACCGGCGCCAGCATCGACCTGACCGACGACGGCACGGTGCAGATCTTCTCCGCTGACCGTGCCGCCGGAGACAAGGCGCGCAAGATCGTCGAAGAGATCACCGCCGAGGTCGAGGTCGGTCGTATCTACGAAGGCAAGGTCGCCAAGATCATGGATTTCGGTGCCTTCGTCACCATCCTGCCCGGCAAAGATGGCCTGCTGCACATCTCCCAGATCTCCCATGAGCGCGTTGAGGCCGTGACCGACGAACTGTCGGAAGGCGAGACCGTGCGCGTGAAGGTGCTGGAAGTGGATCGCCAGGGCCGTATCCGCCTGTCCAAGAAGGCGATCGCTGACGACGAGTAAGCCCTGCTATATCCGTCGTATCGTCAAGCGGCCCCGGTTCTCCGGGGCCGTTTTGTTTTTGACGTCGGATCATGACCGGAGTGTCCAAGGGTGATTGCCACCGTTGGGACACACGTAAACTGCCGCGCTTTGATTCGACCGGAAGCCTTTCCATGTACTACGCCATTATCGCCGAGGATCACCCCGCTACCCTGGATGCCCGTCTGGCGGCACGGCCCGATCATCTGGATCGGCTCAAGGCGCTGCTCGGTGAAGGGCGCCTGCTCATCGCCGGTCCGCATCCGGCCATCGACAGTGAAGACCCTGGCGAGGCCGGTTTCAGCGGAAGCCTGGTGGTGGCCGAGTTTGATTCCCTGGAAGACGCCCAGGCGTGGGCGGATGCCGATCCCTACGTGGCCGCCGGGGTTTATGCCCAGGTGACGGTGAAGCCGTATAAGAAGGTGCTGCCCTGATGAACACGGAGCGTGTTGAGAAGATCCGCTTGCGCCTTAGCGAGGCGCTTTCCCCGATCGAGTTGGACATCGAAGACGACAGTGCGCGTCATGCGGGCCACGCGGGAGCCGCGGGTGGGGCTGGGCATTTCAACGCCCGTATCGTGTCCGAGGCGTTCTCGGGTAAGCGTCCGCTGGAACGCCATCGCATGGTCTACGCCGCGCTGGGCGACATGATGAACACTGAGATCCATGCCTTCAGCATGGAGTGCCGTTCACCCGATGAGGTCTGAGCCGTGACGGTTCTGCTCGGCATCGAGACCGGCTCCGAGGCGTGCTCCGCGGCGCTCTGGCGCGACGGCGAAATCATCGACCGCTTCGAGCACGCGCCACGGCGCCATGCCGCCCTCATCCTGCCCATGATGGAGTCCGTCATGGCGCAGGCCGGGGTGGAGCGCCGTGACATCGATGCCCTCGTTCTGGGGCGGGGTCCGGGCAGTTTCACGGGGCTGCGGATCGCCGCCAGCGTCATCCAGGGTGTGGCCTATGCCCTCGACCGTCCCGTGGTCTGTATCTCGTCCCTGGCGGCCCTGGCCGCCGAGGTGATGGAGCGACACGCCGGCCAGCGCGTGATCACCGCGCTCGATGCGCGTATGAACGAGGTCTACTGGGGGGCATTCGTCAGTGACGAAACAGGCCTGCCTGAGCCCGTGATGGATGAGTGCGTGGTGCCTCCCGCGGAGGCCCCTGAACCGCGTGGCCCGGGTGATGGGAAATGGTTTCTCGCGGGCCCCGGATTCGATGCCTACGCGGATGTGCTCGGGGCCCGGTTCGCCGGTCGCCAGGCGGGTTCGGATAGCGCGCTGTTGCCACGTGCCCGACATCTCATGGCGCTGGCCGCGCGTGACCATGCGCAGGGTCGGTCCGTGCCCGCCGAGAAGGCCTTACCGGTCTACTTGCGCGACCAGGTCGCCTGGAAGAAATCCGGTTGACCGTCCATGAATCGACGCTCAGATGATCTCCGGTTTGTCGGGATTGCGCCGGTACAGCACGGCGACCTGGCCGATGGTCTGTACGTTGTCGGCGCCGCTGCGCTCGAGAATCCGGTCCAGCCATTCGGCGCGGGCATCGCGCTGGCCTCGAAGCTTCACCTTCATCAGCTGGTGGTGGGCCGGGCCGAAACGCCCGTTCGATTGTCCGGCGGCGAGTACGGTTCAG
>JBMYTY010000060.1:0-8019 GCA_049604855.1 Gammaproteobacteria bacterium
TCGCTTACTCCGAGAGGACCTTGCCGTCGAGGAGCTGCACCCTGCGCGTGGCATAGCCGGCGGTGAATTCGTCGTGGGTGACGACGATCAGTCGATTTATGGCTGGCGCGGGGCCCGCGTGGAGAACATCCAAAGTGTCGAGCAGGATTTCCCCGGGACGCGGCTCGTGCGCCTTGAGCAGAACTACCGCTCGACCGCGGTCATCCTGGAAGCGGCCAACGCACTGATCTCCTTCAACGAGGGGCGGTTGGGCAAGAATCTCTGGACCGATGGCGGAGACGGCGATCCCATCGAGTGCTACGCGGCTTTCAACGAGAGTGACGAGGCCCGTTTCGTGGTTGATCGGATCCAGAGCTGGGTGGAGGACGGTCATACCCGCTCCGAGGCGGCGATTCTCTACCGCTCCAACGCCCAGTCCCGTTTGTTCGAGGAGGCCCTGATTCAGGCGGGCATGCCCTACCGGGTGTACGGAGGATTACGGTTCTTCGAACGCATGGAAATCCGTGATGCCCTGGCCTACCTGCGCCTGATGTATCACCGGGGTGACGATGCGGCATTCGAACGCTGCATCAACACCCCCGCGCGTGGCATCGGTCAGCGTACCGTCGATGCCATGCGGAGTTGGTCGCGTGCCCACTCCGTGCCCATGTTCGCCGCCGCGGAGCAGATGGCCGAGGCGCGTCAGCCCAATGCGCGCGCCGCCAATGCCTTGAAGGCATTCGTCCAGCTGATCGAGGAATTGGATGGACGCGCGGCCGGGTGTGACCTGGGCGAGAAGGTCCAGGTCGCCGTCGATGGCAGCGGCCTCATGGCGCACTACCAAAAGGATAAGGGGGAGAAGGGGCGTGCCCGGGTGGAGAACCTGGAGGAACTGATCAACGCCGCCAATGGTTTCGATATCGATGACGTGTTGCTCGATGAGCAGGATATGGACCCGCTTCAGGCCTTTCTCGCCCACGCGGCCCTGGAGTCGGGTGATACCCAGGGTGACGCCTGGGATGACTGCGTACAGTTGATGACCCTGCATTCGGCGAAGGGACTGGAATTTCCCCTGGTGTTTCTCGCGGGCATGGAGGAAGGGCTGTTCCCCCATGAACGTTCGACGGAAGAACCCGGCCGTCTGGAGGAAGAGCGTCGGCTCGCTTACGTGGGCATCACCCGGGCGAGGTCACGGTTGGTCATCAGCTACGCGGAACAGCGCCACATGCACGGTCGTTCCTCGTTTCCCCAGCCCTCCCGGTTTCTGGGAGAGATTCCGGCCCATCTGATGCGCGACGTGCGTATGCGCGGCAACGTGTCCACCCCGCTGTTTCGGGATTCCGCCGCCCAGGTGGCGGATACGGGACTTTCCCTGGGCGGGCGCGTTCGCCACGAGGTCTACGGCGAGGGCACGGTGCTCAACTTCGAAGGTTCGGGCGCACGGGCCCTGGTGCAGGTTCAGTTCGATGCGGAGGGAGCCAAGTGGCTGGTGGCGGCCTACGCGAACCTGTCCGCGGTCTGACCTTCCGGGAGGGTCAGGAGCGGGTGCCGGTGGCCACGAAGATGCCCACGTAGCCGCGCGCATCCGGTGTCTCCAGCAACTCGTAGATGTCCGCCCGTTCTCGTTCCGCCTGTGCCCGTTCGTCCGCCGGGATCATTTCCATCTTCAAGCCGGTGATCAGGTCCAGAAACGTTTTCAGACCGATGTCGTCGCTACTGATGACCTGCACGCGTACGCGCACGGATGTACAAGCGGCCGCACCCAGGTAACGGGCCAGTTTGCGTCCTACGCGCCGATCACCGCCCAGGGCGGCCTGGCCCCGGCTGGCACGTTCGAGAAAAGCGCCAAAACCCCGGGGTTCCGGCTCCAGGGTGAGCCAGCCGTCATCGACGTCGGCCAGGCACAGGGTTCCGCCCGGTCGCAGCGTCGCCGCGATCTGTTCGACGGCCCGTGGCCCATTCTCCAGGTGTTGCATGAGGAAGCGGCCGTAAGCGAAGTCGAACTGACCGGTGAAGGCCTGAAGGTCGTAGACGTCCGCATGCTCGAAACGACAGTTGGGCGGAGCATCCGCGCCCTGCTCCTCGGCGAGCAGTTCCGGGTTGCTGTCCAGGCCCAGTACCGAGCCTTCAGGCCCGGTCATGTGTGCCAGCAGCCGGGTGACCGCCCCATGTCCGCAGCCGACATCCACGATGGACAGCCCAGGTTTCACCCCCGCCGCCTTGAGCGCGCTCACCTCGATGCGTTCCGCGCTGCGTGCCTGCGCGTCCAGGCGGCGCAGCTCACCGGCGTCGTCGCCGAAGCCACCGAAACGGTAGGAGCCGGTATCGAGGTGCTTACTCAACGAGGGTGTTCTCGCTTTCCAGGGAGTCGAGCCAGTGTCGGGTGCTGTTGCCGACGCGCTCGCACAAGATGAGAGACAGATTGAACAGCACCTTCGTTGCCACTTCGGGCATCTGAACCATGGCCTTCTGCATGAATTGCTGGTTCATCACCAGCAACTCCATGTTCGAGCGGGCAACCACGTCCGCGGTGCGCGGCATTTCCGACAGGTAGGCGATCTCGCCAAAGACCATGCCCGGACCAATGACGGCAAGCGAATGATGCAGGTTGTCGCGGTTGCCGAAGACCTCGGCGACCCCCTCGAGCACCACGAACATCTCGTTGCCCACGTCGCCCGTGCGAATGATGGTGTCGCCCGCGTTGCAGCGGATCATGGCGCCCGCGTTGAGGAATCGCCGACGTTCATCTTCATCCAGGCCCTGCAGGAGGGGGACCCCACCGGTGGGTTCGACCAACTTGGTGTTGAGCAGATGCCAAAACGCATCCGACCCCATGAGACGGCGGTTGGCGAAATGGGCATGTTCGGGGAACGCCCCGCGAAACCACTGCGCGGTGTCGGTGTGCGCGGGCAGCTTGCGAGCCGCCCGCAAAAAGGGCGATCGGACGGCGCGCAGGTGGTCCATGTCGTCGAGCAGCAGCACCAGGGGAAAGTGGTATCCGCTGTCCGGGTCCTCGAATCCGTCCCGATAACGGCGATAGCCGAGCTGTTCGTAAAACTCCACCAGTGCCGGTACACAGTTGCAGAAGTCGCAACGGAATTCGTACTTGCGCGCCCAGCGATACGCCGCCATGAGCAGGGAAGCCAGGACGCGCGTTCCGCGCCACTCGGCGGCCACCATGAGCCGCGATGTCATGGTCATGCGGTTGCGTGGGAAGCGGGTGAAGCTCTCCAGGCCGTAGACATGGTTCCAGTATCGACCGGCATCGGTGGTTGGATTGATGCGCAGGCTGGCGATGATCTCGCCGTCCGCCTCGGCGTAAAGCTGTGCCGCGGTCGGGTCCATGGCGTCCTGCAGTCGACGGCGGTCGTGGTCGGCATCGCTGGGACGTTTGCCCAGTTCTTCCACGTAGACCTCATAGCGAAAACGGTAGACCGCCTCGCGCTCCTCGTCGGATGACGCGATTCGAATATGCGTATCTGGTTTTTCCCCGACTGAAGTCATTGAATTGTTCTGGAGGCGACCATAGGCTTTCGGCGCAAATTATAGGGTTTTCGGGTTGCGGGCGGCACGAACGTTTCCCCTCCGCGTTACCGCCCGACTCCGCTGATACCCCGCCCGTGATCGATTGCGGGCATGACACGACCTTGAGTGCCCTGGTGTGATGGACCGCCAACGGGCGGGAGACCGGCAAGTGCGAATAGCCTCAAAACCATTCCGCGCGGCTTTGTTGTCCGTCGCGATGGGCGCATCGGTGGTGAGCCCGGTGTGGGCCGATGACTTGGTTGATCAGATCCGCGATCTGTACGACGCGGGGCGTTTCAACGAGGCCTACAACCTGGCCGACAAACACCTGTTCGAACGCGAAGGCGATGCCCTGTTCGACTTCTACTACGGAGTCGCGGCCCTGGATGCGGGGGCGGTTCAAGAGGGCTTGTTCGCGCTGGAACGGGTGATTTCGGCCGATCCGGAAAACGCCCGTGTGCGTCTTGAGATCGGGCGCGCCTATTTCCTGATCGGTCAATATGATCGCGCGAAGGCGGAGTTCAGCCACGTGCTGAGCAATGACCCGCCCGAGAACGTTCGAACCAACGTCAATCGCTATCTTGATGCGATCGATCGGGCCGAGGGCCGATACCTGCCGAAGCTTACGGGCTACGTGGAGGCCAGTGCCGGCTACGATTCCAATGCCAATACGTCCCCGGGTACCGCGGAATTTTTCACGCCTACACTGGGTACCGGCATTCTCAGCGCCGCTTCCCTGAGCCAGCACACGCTGTTCGGCGAGACCAAGGTGGGAGGTGACTTCACCTACCCGGTGACCCGTGAATGGAAGCTCAACGCCAATGCCTCGGCGCGGATGCGTCTGAACGACAAGGCCAAGGACTTCGATACTTCGGAGATGAACCTCGGCGCTGGTGCCACCTGGACCAAGGGTGACCACACCGTGGTACTCAGCGTGGGGTACCAGGACTATTACCTGGACTACGCACGGTACAGGTCAACCGAGACGGCCGGTGGCGAGTGGCGTTACGCCTTCAACCCAACGACCCAGGGTTCGGTCTTTTTACAGCAATCCGGCCTCGACTATCCCGGAAACGACGTTCTCAACTCTACGCTCTCAACCTTCGGGGTCAGTGCAACCCATGTGTTCGATCTGCAATGGACTCCGGTGGTCTTCGGCGCGTTTTACGGTCTGACGGAGGACGCGGAGATCGACACCGTGACCTCTCTGGCCTCGGCT
Source organism: Gammaproteobacteria bacterium (assembly GCA_049604855.1). Taxonomy (GTDB): domain Bacteria; phylum Pseudomonadota; class Gammaproteobacteria; order JACKNK01; family JACKNK01; genus JBMYTL01. Next base: position 4,724 of record JBMYTY010000060.1, read on the forward strand.
CAGCGTGACGGCTGGGGTGCCAGTATGGGTACGGTGTTGACACTGGATGCGCCCACCTCGACCCGTCTGACCCTGAGCGGGCAGGTCCAGCACAGCCTCTACGAGGGGGAGAACGTTCTATTCCTGCGCTCGCGCGAGGATGACCTGTTCTCCTTCAGTATCGGGATAGCGCGGAACGTCCTGGACGACCTGACCTTAAGCGCCAGCTACGCCCACACGATCAACGATTCCAACATTGTCATCAACGATTACGACCAGGATCTTTTCACCATAAAGCTCCGGTATGAGTTCTGACATCTCCGGATGCTGACTCGCTAATTACACAATGGCATCGAGCTTGCTTGTCACTGGGTATCGGAAGGACTCCATCCTGGAAAACCTCAGATTTTCCGGGGCCGCCAGCGGGAAGACCAAGTGCCCGATGAACACCCCAGGGTGAAGCTAATGAACAGTTCAATTCGCGTCATAGCCATGGCCTTCTGGGTCATGATCGCCGGATCGGTATCGATTGCCCCGGTTCATGCCTCGCCTTGGCCGGCCATGGCCCAGACCAAGGCCACGGCCGACGGTCGCGAGATCGCGGGCAGGGCCATTGTCGTGGTCGGGCGTGTGATGGTCCGGGCCCCCGACGGCGCGGAGCGCCGGCTGGCCCGCCGAGCGTTCCTTTACTCGGGAGATGTGCTGCTTACGGGCAAGCGCGGTTACACCCAGATTCGATATCGGGACGGTGGTCTGATGTCGCTGCGCCCTGACACGGAGTTCTCCATCGAGCGTTTCCACTATTCAGGTCGTGAAGACGGAAAAGAGGTCAGTGCATTCAAGCTCCTGCGCGGCGGTTTTCGCACGATTACCGGGGCGATCGGCAAGACCAACAAGGCCAACTACAGGGTGTCCACCCCCGTCGCGACGATCGGAATCCGCGGCACCCACTACGGCGCGCGCATGTGTGGTCCGGGGCAGTGTGCCCCGCCCGCTCCGGCGGAAGGAGAGAACGAGCCGCCTCCCGTTCCTCCGGGCTTGTACATGTCCACGCGCGAGGGTGAGACGACCCTGACCAACCAGACCGGGACCAGCAATCATCCGGCGGGCAGTAACAGTTTCGTGGGCGGTCAGAACCAGTCTCCGGAAAGCCAGTTGGCACCCTTCGGGTTCGTCTTCGATAACTACGAGGAGGATGCGGGCGAAGATGAGGACGAAGGCGGTGATGACCAGGGCGACGCCGGTGACGGCGGCGATGGTGAGGCCCAGGGCGACGAGGCCCAGGGCGATGAGGAAGGCGGCGAGGAAGGCGGCGAGGAAGGCGGCGAGGAAGGCGCCGGGGATGGGGAGTCTGGAGATCAGCGGGACTCCGAGGGCGAAGGTGATGCTCAAGGCGGCGACGAGCAGGGCGGCGACGAGCAGGGTGCGGACGAACAAGGCGACGGCGGTGACGGGGATGCACAGGGAGGCAATGCCGATGAGGGTGGGCAGCCCGGTTCGGATGACGCCGCGGGCGAGTCCAACGACGCCGGTACCGGTGGCCAGTCTCCCCAGGGGGGCGAGGGTGCCAATGACGGTGGAGGGAGTACCCCGGGTCTTTCCGATCTCGGCTCGGGCGAAAGTGGCGGACTGACCCTCTCGCCCATCAGCCTGGAAATCGGTGGTGCAACTCCGTTTTCATCCGGTTTGAGCCTGATCGGCGATACGCCCACGGTTGATATCAGCGCCACGCAGACCTCCTCCGATTCGGATGTGGTTTCCGATACGGATAGCCTCGTGGGCGCCTTTGGATTGATCTCGCTGTTTCCATCCGATGGCGGTGAGGACGGCGGTGTGGTCGGGGGCTTGATCTCCGATGGCGATGGCAATCTGATCATCGTGACGGCAAGTGGTTTCGATAACGCGGGCGCCTTGCGCCAGGGGCTCATAGAGGGCGATCTTGGTGGAGAGTTCCAGTCCTCGGCCGGGGTGCTCACCCAGTTGGGCAACCTTGATGGTCGCATCATCTATGGGGCCTGGGACGGTGATTGGGAAGCCCAGGGAAACAATGACACGTCCTTCACCACCGGCAGGGGCGTGGCCCATTTCATCTATTCGCCGTCCAACGGCTTGTCGAGCCTGTCCGGTTCCGGTACGGCGGTGTTCACCTATCGCGACGATGCGGGGACCCGGCCCACCGACCTCAGCGGCAACGAGGGTTCGGTGACCCATGCAACCCTGCTTGTGGACCTGACGAGTCAGTCCATCGAGGATTTCCGGGTGGACGCGACGGTCAACGGAATCGATTGGATCGGCCTTCTGGACAACGACCGGAACCCGAACACGAGCCTGGATTTCGCCATGAGCGAGGGCTTGTACCTGGATGGGGCGTTTGCCGCATCGGGGTCGGATGCCGATTCGCCCGCGTCGGGTAAGGCCGCGTTCTCCTTCGTGTCCGGTGGCAGCGTCACCCAGGCGATCAGTTCCTATTTCCTGCGCAGTGCGGACCAAAGCAGGGGAATCAACGGGACGCTGGTGTTTGATCAGCTCTCCGAATCCGCCGACTCGGGCAGCAACGTGGCCTTGGTGTCGTATCTGACGGACGATCAGACGGCGGTGATACCTACTGCCGCCGAGATCGAGATATCCGGAACCGGCGAAAGCAACGAGGCCCGGCTCGCGACGGTGGATGGAAATGCCCGCGTGGTGACGGCGATGCGAAGCGCGGCAAGTGGAGACGAGTGGCGCGCGGGTGTCGCGAAGCTGGTGGAATACGGCAGCGACCCCACCGGACTGACCTGGGGGCGTTGGGATGAGGATTGGGATCATCGCAGTTCCGATCACCCCAACGAGGAGAACTCGGGGAGCTCGGCCTACTTCATGCACACCACCAACGCGGCCAATGAGGCGACCCAGACCGCGCTGCGCAATGTCGCGTCCAATCAGACCGCGGGCTTCATGCTGTCCCAGGCCCCACGTCCGACGGATTACGACGGGAATGTCGGGAACTTCGTGACCAACGGCGCGTTCACCGGGGCATCGTTCGATCTCGACTATGGGCTTGGTGAGCTCAAGATCAGCAACTATCAGGTGCATGTCCGGGTGGATGGGATCGAGTACGTGGGCAATCAGGCCGCGAGTTCGGACTACGGAACGGCATCGACCACGGGGTTCGAACTCAACGTGAACACGGGGAATTCCAATGGCCGTGCCTCGGTGGTTCTGGTCGGCAACCCCGGCGGCAGCCAGGTACCGAACGACGCGATCAGCGGTTACCACGTGCAGGATCCGAGCTCGGGTCGGCACGCGGTCGGGGTGGTCCATTTCAAGAAACAGTG
>JBMYTY010000061.1:0-7955 GCA_049604855.1 Gammaproteobacteria bacterium
TGGGTTGGTGTCGGTGTTCACGTCCTCCTCCACCGTCTGGTCCCATTCGTAATAGCAGGTTGCGCTCAGCGGACCTGATTTCGCGCCATCGGTGTAGTCCACCTCGAATCCGATTTGCGTCTCCAGATCCTTGAAGCGGGCATGCTCCATATGCTCCGAGGTCCATGTCACGAGCTTCGGTTCGATAAGCAGGGTCTTGATCATCGCCTTGCACAAACGGGGGCGGGGGTCCTCGCCCAGATCAGAAGAGCAGGACGTCAGAAACAGCGCGGTGAATGCCAAGGCGGCGATGCGCAGGGGAGCTTTATAGGGCACGTCAGACCTCACGGGGGCATGGATCTTGAGGGCATTGAACTGGGTGTTACGAGGCAGAGCGTGACACAACGAACGGCTGGATGGCGGTTCTGCAATGGGGTCTTTCAAGCTCAGGTCTCGAGAAGGCGTGGCATCAACTCCACCAAGTTGCAGGGCCGGGTCCGATAGTCCAGCTGGTGGGAAATCAGCCTTGTCCAACCATCACGGCAGGCCCCGGACGAACCGGGAAGACAGAAAACGAAGGTGCCATTGGCCACACCCGCCAGAGTCCGCGATTGCATGGTTGAAGTCCCGATCAGATCGTAGGAAATCACTCGAAACATCTCACCGAATCCATCGATCACCTTGTCCAGCAAGGGAGCGACCGCCTCGGGTGTTCCATCACGCCCCGTCAGGCCGGTCCCTCCGGTGGTGATCACCACCGGAATATCCGGGTCAGCAATCCAGCGGGATAAAAGAGCCCTGATCTGATAACGGTCGTCAGGGCAGATCGCCTTTTCCACGACCTCATGCCCGCTTTCCTCGATCAGTGCCTTGAGCACTTGTCCTGATTTGTCATCCGCCTCGGTGCGCGAATCGGAGACAGTGAGAATAGCGATGGGAAGAGATCTGAATTCGCGTTCGTTGGACATCGATGCTGGGCTGTGACGCTTGGAACAATGGCGAGATTAAACCAGAAGGAACGAGCGGCCGCGCCCGCTTTCAACCGCCACCACGTTGAAACGCGATATCGAAACGTCTTAGAAACTCAGCCCGCTCGTCCATGGATAAACCAACGAATTCCAGGGTAACCGGCGTCAACGGAAGGACCAGGGACGCGATGCGTCGCACCGACTCTTCCCCAGGAACGATTGACACCCATCCAGCGCCCGCCCTGAGCCGGTATCCGCCGTCACCCCTCTCCCATTCCCGCCCCGCCAGCAGGCTCCGGACACTGCGATGGAACTCCGGGTGACTGCAGCCCATCACCCGGGTAAGGGTGTCACTCACCCCCCCGCCACGGGGGGCCAGAGCGCCAGGGTATCCCCGTCCTTCAGAAGCTCACTGCCCCGTTGTGCGGGCGGGACGAACACACCATTGACGATGACCAGATGGCACTGTTCGCGGGGTACCTGGAAGTGGTCTATCACCCACTCCACGCTCATCCCGGAAGGAACGTCGACACGCGCGATATTGTCCTTCGCCCCGGCGGGCAGATGCTGGGTCAAGGTGGCAAACAGTTTCAGTTCAATTCGCACGATGTCGTCACCGGATAAACGGAGGCACTTCGGTTGGTTTCGCGACCACCCCGCCCCCCGCCGTGCAAGGCAATACGCATCCGCCCAACAGGGGTGACATCAGGATCGAAATCCGTGCGTAAGCCCGACATAGGCTTCCATCAAGCGTGTCGGGTTTTCCATCAAAGCAGCCTTCCAACGACCCAGGGGCTTCTTCCCCTGGATCAACCCGCGCAATACGCCCACATGCTCGGAGTGACCTATGCTGGTCGCTCCCACCAGGCACTCCCCATCGAATTGCAGACCCAGGTAGCGGAAATCCGCGCTATCCAGTGCTTCCGCTGCATCGCCGCCTTCCACGCCTTGCCATTGCCCAAAGCTGGCACTGAGCAGCCCAAGGGTATCGAGCACGTTCATGTTGAGACTGCCGTCATGTCGAATGGCCCCGGCATTGACCATGTTCATGGCCGCCAGGCGACCGTGCTCCACCGCCGTGGGTTGGATGGCCTGCACCTCCCAAGCACCGGTGGAAAAATCCAGCGCCTGGGCCACATCACCCGCCGCGAACACCCCTTCGCGATTAGTTTGCATGTGATGATCCACCAGTACACCGGCATCGGTTTTCACGCCCGAGCCTTCGAGAAACCCGGTATTGGATCGCACGCCCGTAGCCGTGACGACCACGTCGGCGGGCAGCGTGTCACCGCCTTTCAAGGTCACGCTGAGACGCTCACCCGCTTGGCCGATGGCCTCTACGGAGGCGTCGGTATGGACCGTGACCCCCTTGGCCTCACACCAGGATTTCAGCATCCCCCCGGCCGTGGGATTGAGCATCCTCGGGACCATTCGGTCACCCAGTTCAACAACGGTGAGCCGGGACCCACTGGCCACCATGGCCTCAAGAATGATGCACCCGATGAAACCGGCTCCGATCAGCACCGCCTCTTTACCAGGCCCCACCCGGGCGGCGATCTCACGGGCATTCTCCAGGGTCCAACAGCCCTGAACACCGGGCAGATCGGTGCCAGGAATCGGGGGCGTCACCGGAGATGACCCGGTGGCCACAAGCAGGCGATCGAAATCCAGTACCGAACCGGATTCCAGGGTGACCCGGTCCTGCTCCGGATCCAGCCGCAGACAGCGATCTCGAACCACCTCGATTCCGTGGGTATCGAAGTGATCATCGCGCTTGCGCAGATGAGTGCCCTGCTCCTGTATGTCCCCAGCCAACAGGTAGGGGATGGCCATACGGCCATAGGGCGGTTCCGGCTCATCGCCGATCAGGGTGATGCGGTCATGGGGAGCCAGTTTGCGCAGCGTCTCCGCCGCGGTTACGCCGGCAGGGCCAGCGCCAAGAATAATGTGATGCATATCGAGCCTGTTATGAGACGGAGTGAACCAAAGGCCGGACTCGAGACCTCAATCGGCCCAGATATCCGATGCAGGGTAGCGATACAAAAAAGAACGACGATGCGGGGAGGGAAATCGGTCTGACCCGCGCTCACTCCTCACACCGCCGTCCTTTCATGGCGCTCTCCTAGCCTAGACCCAATCGGGAACGGGTCTCGTTCGTGGGGACACCGTCCGCCGTCCAACCGCGTAGCTCGTAATACTCGGGAAGCATCTTGGAAAGCTCATTCACCTTACCGGCCGCGGGGCCGGTCTTGGCGGCATCCTTGACCAAGCGGGCGGGGAGATTGTCATCAGCACCGGTAATTCCCGCCGCCAGGTTGAAATCCCGCTCCATGTTCCAGATCCGCTCCCCAACCTCCAGCAGCTTGTCCGCATTCCAACCGCCATCACAGGCAGCATCGATCTGCGGGGCAATGTCTTCCAGGGTCCAGGCGAATGTGGTGAACACGCAAAGACCGGACGAATCCACCGCGGCCGTCGCATCCTGGAATGCCTTGACCAGCGCGGGCTTGCCGTCAGAACTAAGCGGATCGGTTTTCTCCGGGATACCCAAGACCTCCGAGGCCACGGTGTAGCTGCGCAGATGGCAGGCACCACGGTTGGACGTCGCGTAGGTCAGCCCCATGCCCTGGATGCCGCGCGGATCATAGGCGGGAAACTCCTGACCTTTGACGGTCATGGACAGCTCCGGGTGTCCGTACTTTTCGCACAGGCGCTTGGACCCCAGTCCCAGGTCAGCACCGAAACCCTCACCCGTGGCGAGCAATTCGCAGGACTTGACCAAGGCTTCGGCCGAGCCGAAACGAAAGGCAATACCCCCCGTCTGCGCATCGGTGATGGCGCCCATCTCGTAGAGCTCCATGGCCGCGGCCACGGTAGCGCCGAAGCTGATGGGGTCCATGCCGTCTTCGTTGCAGACAAAATTGGCGTATGTCAGCGCATCGAGATCATCGACACCGGTATCGGCACCCAGCGCCCAAGCGGCTTCGTATTCAAGCCCCCCGGAATTGCCCCAGTACTCGGGCTTGTGCTCAACGCTGAAATGCCCTTTGTCGATGGTGGAGATGCGACCACAGGCGATGGTGCAACCGAAGCAACCGGCATTGGTCGTCAGGTTGGGCTTGCCGTCCGAGGGGCGGGGTTCGTGCATCTTCTCACCGGAGATATTCGCCGCCCCGTCGAACTGCACCTCCTGCATGTTATGGGTCGGCAGGGCACCGATCTCGTTGATCACATTCATCAACACCTGGGTTCCGTAAGCGGGCAGACCTTGACCGGTAACCGCATTGTCCGCCAGCACCTTCTTGCCCGCGTTCACCGCCTCCATGAAGGCAGGAAAATCCTTCACATTGCCCACGCCCTTGGTGCCACGAATGGCAACGGCCTTGAGATTCTTTGACGCCATGACGGTGCCAACGCCCGAGCGTCCAGCGGCCCGGTGCAAATCGTTGATCACCGCGGAATACAAACAACCGGCCTCGGCGGATCGCCCCACGGCCGCAATGCGCAGCATGGGATCCTGGTGCTCGGCGTGGAGCCACTCATCCGCCTTCCAGACGGACTGCCCCCAGATCCCGGCCGCACTGCGCAGTTCCGCGCGATCATTGTTCAGGTAGAGATAGACCGGCTCCGGGGACTTACCCTCGAAGATGATCATGTCCCAACCGGCCATTTTCATCTCGGCCCCCAGGAATCCCCCCGAGTTCGAACAGGCCACGCATCCGGTGAGCGGACTCTTGGTGATCACCGAGTACCGTCCGCCGGTCGACGCCATGGTGCCGGTGAGCGGACCGGTGGCCATGATGAGTTTGTTATCCGGCCCCAGGGCGTCACAGCCGGGATCGATCTCCTCCACCAGATACTTGGTAGCGAGCCCACGCTGTCCCAGGTATTCCTGGGCCCAGGCTGAATTCAGGTCCTCAGGGGTACAGGTACCGTCGCTGAGGTTTACGCGAAGAACTTTTCCAGTCCAGGACATATCGTTAACCCCCCTGACTCAGGCGCTGGCCGCGGCGCCGGCCGCGGATTTGGAAGCCCAGGCCTGCATACGGCCATAACCGGTCTGATCGGCATCCACGTAGGTGATCGCCCCCGTTGGGCAGGCCTTGGCACAGGCCGGATCACCGCCGCAGAGATCGCACTTGATCACTTTGCCGGTGGCGCTGTTGTAATTCACGGTGCCGAAGGGGCAGGCGATGGTGCAGACCTTACAGCCCACGCACCGGTCATTGACGATGTCCTTGGAGCCCGTTGCCGCATTGAGGACGATGGCATCCACCGGACAGGCCTGCATGCACCAAGCCTCGGCGCACTGGGTGCAGGTGTAAGGAACGAACTGTCCCTCGTGGTGAAAGGTGAAGACGCGGATACGCGACTTGGAGGTATTGAAAATGCCTTCGTTCTCGTAGGAACAAGCCATTTCGCACTGCACGCACCCCGTACACTTGCCGGGGTCAACCAGTAACGACATCTGCATGGTCGTCAGTCTCCTCAGTTTTGGTGGACATGGACGCTGAAGAATGAACCCGCGCCCTGATTATTGTTTGGCGGTGGCTGATCGGACACGGTCCGCGCGTATCGCTTCAACACCGTTCTGACGCCGAAGCATCGGGTCGGAGCCCTGTCGTGAACTCAGCCACCCAAGAGGATCAGGCACGCTTTCCCGCTCATCACACACGAGCGTCAATCAGCGGGAACCGCGCTCACTCATCTTGAAAACCCAGTAAAGCACATGGGCACCAGGGGTCCATAGGCAATTGCCAAGGCCGCGCTTTCGAATTCTCACCATGCAGAATTCAAGAATCCCTAAAGCCCCTACCCGGAGACCCTATCAGGACAGGACGAGGTTATCCCGATGGATCAACTCAGGTTCGTCCACATACCCCAGGAGGGCCTCGATCCGGGAGCTCGGCTCCCCCATGATCTTCCGTATTTCCACCGAATCGTAATTGACCAGTCCACGCGCCACCTCTTCGCCCGACTCGGCGACACAGGCAAGCAGCTCGCCACGCCCGAAACGCCCCTCCACCGCTTTCACACCCACGGGCAGAAGGCTTCGCCCCTGTTGCCGCAACACCCTCACCGCGCCCTCATCGAGGACCAGTCGCCCCCTGAGTTGGAGTTGGCCCGCCATCCAGCGTTTGCGCGCGGCCATGGGCTCTTCGGCCGCATGAAGCAAGGTCCCGAGCTGCTCACCCTCGCGCAGGCGCAACATGACATCAGGCTCGCGACCACTGGCGATCAAGGTGCTCGTTCCGGATCGCGCCGCCCGGCGCGCGGCCTGCACTTTGGTGGCCATACCGCCCCGCCCCAGGGTGCCGCGTCCCAGCCCCGCCATACCGACCAGATCCGGATTTCCCGCCGTTGTCTCGGACACCAGTGACGCATCCGCATGACTGCGCGGGTCTCGGTCAAACAGGCCATCCTGGTCGGTGAGGATGGTCAACACATCGGCCACGACCAGGTTCGCCACCAGAGCCGCCAGATTATCGTTGTCGCCAAAACGCAATTCCTCGAAGGCCACGGTGTCGTTTTCGTTCACGATGGGCACGGCACCGATACGCAGCAAAGTGCACAGGGTGCTGCGCGCATTCAGATAACGTTGTCGATCGGCCAGATCCTCGTGAGTCAGCAGAACCTGGGCGGTCGGCATCCCGTGACTCTGGAAACCGGTTTCCCAGGCCTGAACAAGGCCCATCTGCCCTACTGCAGCAGCGGCTTGAAGCTCATTAAGGGCGGTGGGGCGTTCTGTCCATCCCAAGCGACTCATGCCCGCCGCGACCGCCCCGGAGGACACCAGTACGACCTCTACGCCATGCTGGCGCAAAGCGGCGATTTGCGCGGCCCAACGCCCAATGGCCTCGGTGTCGAGCCCCGAGCCATCGTTGGTCAACAGCGCACTTCCGATTTTCACAACCCAGCGGCGGGCGCTCTTGATCTCGCTTCTTTGCTTCATGAGCGTCAGTCTGCCAGAGGGTCGAAGACCTCGGGAGCCTTCTCTTCCTGCCTCCCCGCCACGGGATTGGCCTCCAGATGAGCCATGATGTCGTTAAGCAGTGGCTCCACACCCTCTCGCGACAATGACGACAAGGTGTAAACCGGGCCGTCGAACCCGAGGAGCTTTGTGGCATTGGCTACCCGTTCCGCGGCTTCATCCGCATCAAGGAGATCGGACTTGGTGAATACCAACCACCGTTCTCTCTGCTCGAGATCCTCGCCGAACTTGCTGAGTTCGGTTTCAATCCCGCGAACCTCGTTCACCGGGTCAACGCTAACGTCCACGGGTGCAATATCCACCAGATGAAGCAGGAGGCGCGTACGCATAAGATGCTTGAGGAATCGGATCCCCAGCCCGGCACCATCCGCCGCGCCCTCGATAACGCCCGGGATGTCCGCCATCACAAAGCTGCGATTCGGCCCCAGGCGGACCACACCAAGATTCGGATGCAAGGTCGTGAACGGATAGTCAGCGATCTTCGGTCGAGCAGAGGAGACCGTCGAAACCAGTGTGGATTTACCCGCATTGGGCAATCCCAACAGACCCACGTCAGCCAGCAACTTGAGCTCCAGGTGTAACTGGCGGCGCTCGCCTGGCGTGCCATTGCTGGACTGCCGGGGAGTGCGATTGACGCTGCTCTTGAAGCGCGTATTGCCCAGGCCGTGATAGCCACCCTGGGCCACTTTCAGCGTGGCTCCCGCTTCCAACACTTCGCCAAGCTGCTCGCCCGTATCCAGGTCACGGACGATGGTGCCCACCGGGACGGGCACGAAGAGATCCTCGCCCCCCTTTCCCGTGCAATTCCGGCCCATGCCGTTTTCACCACGTTGCGCGGCAAAACGGCGCTGGTGGCGGAAATCCGCAAGGGTGTTCAGACCACCGTCCGCGATCAGGATCACGCTTCCTCCATCCCCACCGTCGCCACCATCGGGGCCGCCCTTGGGGATGTACTTCTCACGCCGGAAGCTGACACATCCGTTTCCACCATCACCGGCGGCCACCCGTATCGTCGC
>JBMYTY010000062.1:0-7919 GCA_049604855.1 Gammaproteobacteria bacterium
AGCTGAACCGATTCTCGATTCCCTTCTTGTACCCTTTGCCGATCAGGTGAAGCTCGCCGAGAGCGCGACCCACCCCTTCGATCTGGTTTCCACTCATGTCGGCAACGGGCGGCCGCTTGCCGCCCGTTGCGCCGCCAACATCCCGGTTGACGTCTCGCCGTGATGGGACCGCGAACGGTTTTGTGGTGGCATGACCGACCATCGGCCGCGTTGTCCAGGGGCCACGTGTAAAGGGGATTCACCGGGTGTCCATTCATGCTCTTGTCCGGCTGTTGCTCAGCCTGGGTCTGGTTGCCGTAGCGCTGCTGCATGCTGCCGGCTTCATCCGCCTTGACCCCCTGAACAGCCTCGAAAACTTCATCTACGACGAGCGCCTCGTCGCCACGCTTCCAGGCGGGAAAGACCACCGGGTTGTGGTCATCGACATCGACGAAAAGAGTCTCTCCGAGGTTGGCCGGTGGCCTTGGAGTCGGCAGAAGATCGGGATGATGGTGGAGCAATTGTTCGATCGCTACGGGATCGAGGTTCTGGGGTTCGACGTCCTGTTCGCCGAGCCCGATCGCAGTTCCGGGCTTTCCGTGCTCACGGGGCTGGCGGAAGAGCAGTTCGGCTCGGACAGCATGTTCAAGTCGGCACTGGAGCGGATTGCCCCCAGTTTGCAGTACGACCGCCTGTTCGCCGAGGCCTTGCGCGGTCGGAACACGGTGTTGGGTTTCGCGGCCAGTGACCAGGCGGGAACCGTGAACCGGCTACCCGACCCGGTGATGTCCGCCGCCGATCCGGTGATCAAGGCCTTGCCCCTGGTCGAGCGCAAGGGGGTGACGGGCAACCTACCGATACTTCAGGAGGCGGCGGCATCCGGTGGTTTCTTCGATAACGCCCTGGTCGGGTCCGATGGCATCTTCCGCCGGATGCCCATGATCTATGTCCATGATGGGCAGGTTTACGAGTCACTTTCCCTGGCCATGTTCCGGCTGTTCTCGGGCAGTCCGAGCATCGCTTTGCAGGTCGCGGGTGAATCGGGGTACACGGAGCTGGAGGCCCTGCGTTTCGGTGAGCACCGCATTCCGCTGGATCAGAATGGTGCTGCCCTGGTCCCCTACCGGGGCGCGTATGGCAGCTTCAACTATATCTCCGCCGCCGATGTTCTGGCGGGCACGGCCGATCCGGAAAAGCTCAAGGGTACCTTGGCCATTCTGGGCTCCACGGCTGCCGGCCTGCTCGATTTGCGCGCCACCCCCGTGAACAGTGTGTACCCGGGGGTGGAGATCCACGCCAACATACTCAGTGCCTTGTTGAACCCCTCGGGGAACGGATTCAAGCAGGCGCCCGGGTACGCCTTGGGCTATGACGTCGCGATGATCCTCGTCCTGGGTCTGATTCTCGCCTTCGTCCTTCCGCGTGCTTCGGCACTGGTGGCCGTGGCACTTACCGTCGGCTCCATGGGGGCGAGTGTCATGGCCAGTTTCTATTTCTGGACTGAAGCGGATCTGGCCATGCCCTCGGCCACACAGCTGGTGTTGATCCTGTCCATCTTCATCCTCCAGATGTCGTACAGCTTTTTCGTCGAGGCGCGCAATCGCCGACAACTGGGGCGGATGTTCGGCCAATACGTGCCGCCGGAGATCGTCGATGAGATGGATTCCAATCCGAACGCCGATTTCGGCATGGAGGGCGACAGTCGGAACATGAGCGTTCTGTTTTCGGACGTAAGGGGGTTCACCACGCTGTCGGAGCAGATCAAGCCGAACGAACTGACGCGCATGATGAATGCCTTTCTCACCCCCATGACCGGCGTCATTCATCACACGCGCGGTACCGTGGACAAGTACATGGGTGACGCCATCATGGCGTTCTGGGGCGCGCCCCTGCCCGACGAGAACCACGCGAGCAATGCCGTGCGGGCCGGACTGGAGATGATCGAGGCCCTGCCCACCATCAATGCCGAGCTGGAGAAGAACGGATGGCCGGCGATCAAGGTGGGTGTGGGCGTGAACACCGGGGCCATGAACGTGGGCAATATGGGCTCCGAGTTCCGCATGGCCTACACCGTCCTGGGCGATGCCGTGAACCTGGGATCGCGCCTGGAGGGGCTGACCAAGCAATACGGCGTGCTCATGATTGTCAGCGAGTACACCAAGGCCCAGGCCCCGGAATATCTGTACCGCGAGCTGGACCTGGTGAGGGTGAAGGGAAAGAAGGAGCCGGTGGCTATTTTTGAGCCCCTCGGGCGTGATGGAAGCGTCGATGAGGCCGTGGTGGCACGACTCAAGCGTTACCACAATGCCTTGAAGCTCTACCGCCGCCAGCAGTGGGACCAAGCGGAACTGAATTTCGCCTCGCTCTCCTCCGAACATCCCGACGAGTTGTTGTACCAAGTCTACCTGGAACGCATCCCCGCCCTGCGCGCGAACCCGCCCGGCAAGGGCTGGGATGCCGTGTTCACCCATACCAGCAAGTAAGCCGATGACCCGGGGATGGCCGCGCTATCTGGCCTGGGCCTCGCGCCGCGAGGTGCTTTGGATCAGCGGAGCGCTCAGCGTGGTTCTGTTCGGGCTTCTTGGCACGCTGTTTCCACCCAGCGTGATCGAACCGATCCAGGGGGTCGAGGCTGCGCGTGCGGCTCTGGAGAACGCCGCTGATCGGCGACACGTCATCAGTGTGTTGACCCTGGACAGCCTTTTTCCCCTCGCCTACACGACCCTGTTCTGCGGGTTGCTCTACCGCTCCGCCCTGTTCAAGAACCGGCTCTGGGTGTTCGGTTTGCCCATGGGGCTGTGCATCTGGGACTTCGCCGAAAACATGCAACTCGCCGCCTTGCATTCCGGGCTGGTGCCCAGCGACTCCGACCTGGTGGTCTACGCGGTGTTCTTCGGCGGGGTCAAGTTCGCCCTACTGGCGTGCATTCTGGGACTCCTCATCGTAGCCCTGATCGTTTATCTCAGGCGGCGTCGATCCGGCGCTGCCGCCGGGTGACCGACCGCCGTTCGGGTAGCTTGAATATCACCAACGGCGATAGCGCCGTTGGGCTGCTCAATGGGGCCGGGGTGGTGGGCGATATTCTCCCCTGGCGCGATGTTCTGCATGACGGCCCGGTGCCGGGTGCCCGCGATTTGCGGGCCTTGTCGCGGGTCCGGGCGGGTTTTATCGCTGACAGCGGCTGGGCCGATCCCGAGACGGTGCGGCGTGGTTTTGAGGAACGTGACAGCCTTTTCCTGGATCTGGGCCGTTTTGAACGCGCGGTGCTGTGGTTCGAACATGATCTGTACGACCAGTTACAGATCCTGCAGATCATCGATGCGCTGGATGCGGTGCCAGCGCGGCTTCCGCCGATCAGCCTGATCTGCACGGACACCTACCTGGGCATGGCCGATCCCGCGCAGGTCCCCGCCTTGCTGGATCGGGAAACAGAGGTCGACGAGCGGATGAGGGTTCTGGCGCGGCGCGCCTGGGCTGCCTTTCGCGCCCCTGAACCGGGAAACTGGGCGTCCCTGCTGGAAGAGGATACGAAGGCTCTGCCCTTCCTGGAGGGGGCGGTGCACCGTCAGCTTCAGGAGTATCCGTGGACCGGTCACGGGTTGTCACGGACCGCTTACCAGGCACTGTCCATCATCGCTCAGGGTGAGCACCGGCCGGGGCGGGTGTTTGGCGCGAACCAGCGGCTCGAAGAACGCGTTTACATGGGGGATCTGAGCTTCTGGGCCGTGTTGTCACGCATGGCCGATGGGGATCACCCGCTGATCACCATCGGTGGTGACGGTGCGCTGGCGGGGGAGAATCTCAAGCGGCCGATCCTGTCCCTGACCGCTTCGGGGGAGTCCGTGTTGGCGGGGCGGTGTAACGCCCTTGAATTGCGCATGCCGAACCATTGGATCGGCGGTGTACGGCTGGGCGATGGGGCGCCCTGGTGCTGGGATGAGCCGACCCGGACGATCGGGCGGTGCTGAGCGAGGCCTCAGCTCACTTCCAGGAATGCAGCACCCACTGCGGCACGGTGGGGTCCGCCAGGCCATCGCGCACCGCGTCCAGATTGCCGTCACCGTCCGAATCGACCAGGTAATACGGGCGCCCGGAGGTGGGGGTCACCTTGAGCATGTACAGGCGGCCGTCCCGGCGGTACTCGACCACCTTCGCTTTCTTGGGTGGCACGATCTCCACCTGACCGGTCACCGCCTCTTGTTCGTTGGCGACGGCATCCGGAATGGAGGGGGGAGCGGGGGCGCGTTCCTCGGGACTGACCTGGGCCCAGGCGGCGGGGACGAGCAAGACAGCCGCCAAAGCGGAGGCGATGGGCAGTGGTGTCGAAGTGGAGCGGAACATGACAATCGTCCTATTCGGTGTTTGATCAAAGCTTCCCTCCCGATGGAACTTCTGTCCATGAGGAATTGCCAAGTGCGGTCCGGGGGCCTCCCAGCGGCTTTCCCCGTTCCCTTGACCGTTGCACAGCGGGCGGGGAGGCCGGACGATAGCGAATCACTCCGGAAGCCCACTCGCCCATGTCCGATACCGACCCGAACTTGAATTCAGCCGCCGACCCCGGACCTACCGAGCAGCGGGCGCCTTTTGTCCTCGTGGATGGCAGTTCCTACCTGTTTCGCGCCTTTCACGCCCTGCCGGAGTTGACCAACTCCAAGGGCCTGCAGACCGGTGCCATCCACGGTGTGACCAATATGTTGCGGCGGCTTATGGAGGAGGTGAACCCCAGCCACATGGCCGTGGTGTTCGATGCCAAGGGCCCCACTTTCCGCAATGAGATGTATGCCGAGTACAAGGCCAATCGCCCGCCCATGCCGGAGGAACTGGCTGAGCAGATCGCTCCGCTCCACGAGCTGGTCAAGCTCATGGGCCTGCCCCTGATCTGCGTCTCCGGCGTGGAGGCCGATGACGTCATCGGGACTCTGGCCCACCAGGCCTCGCAAGAGGGTATCGAGACCCTGATCTCCACCGGTGACAAGGACATGGCCCAGTTGGTCAATGAGCACGTCACCCTGGTCAACACCATGGATGGCCGGGTGACCGATGTGGACGGGGTCATGGAGCGTTTCAGCGTGCGTCCTGACCAGATCATCGATTACCTGGCCCTCATGGGTGACAAGGTGGATAACATCCCCGGCGTGCCCAAGTGCGGGCCCAAGACCGCCGCCAAGTGGCTGGCGCAGTTCGGCAGTCTCAAGGGCGTCATGGACAACGCTGACCAGGTGAAGGGCAAGATCGGTGAAAGTCTGCGCGCCACCCTTGATGAACTGCCCCTGTCCTACGACCTGGCGACCATCAAGCTGGATGTGGACCTGGAACGGGGGCCTCGGGAACTGGCCGTGACCGAGCCGGACGTCGAGGGTCTGCGCGGCAAACTCCAGGAGCTGGAGTTCCGCTCCTGGCTACGCGCCCTGGACGCGGAGGCGTCGGGCGAGCTGGGAGAGACCACGGCCGCCGCGGCGGAAATGGCGGGCGACGAGCCCGAGTACGACGTGGTGACCACCCTGCCGCGCCTGCAGATGTGGTTGCAGCGGTTGCGTCATGCCGAGCTGTTTGCCTTCGATACCGAGACCACCAGTCTCAATTACATGCAGGCCCAGGTGGTGGGGGTGTCCTTCGCCATCCGTCCCGGCGAGGCCGCCTACGTGCCCTTCGGTCATGATTACCCGGGCGCTCCCGATCAGCTCAGCGAGCACGCGGTCCTGAGTCGGCTGAAACCCCTGCTGGAGGACCCGGACCGTTCCAAGGTGATGCAGAACCTCAAGTACGACACCGAGGTCCTGGCCAACCACGGCATCGCCCTGCGCGGGGTGGCTTTCGACACCATGTTGGAGAGCTACGTGGTGAATTCATCCGCCGGTCGTCATGACATGGATTCCCTGGCACGGCGGCTGCTCAACCACGAAACCATCCACTACGAGGACATCGCGGGGAAGGGCGCCAAACAGCTCAGCTTCAACGAGATCCCCCTGGAGACGGCCGGGCCCTACGCCGCCGAAGACGCGGATATCACCCTGCGACTGCACCAGGCCCAATGGCCGGAATTGTCCGCCGAGCCGACGCTGTATGGCGTGTTTACCGATATCGAGATGCCCCTGGCACCGGTGCTGGCGCGCATCGAACGCACCGGGGTGCGAATCAACCCGGATATGTTGCGCGACCAATCCTCCGCCATGGCCAAACGCATGATCGAGGTGGAGCAGCGCGCCCACGAGGTGGTCGGACAACCCTTTAACCTGGGCAGTCCCAAACAGCTTCAGAAGATACTGTTCGAGGACATGGGGCTGCCGGTGGTGAAGAAGACGCCCAAGGGGCAGCCATCCACCGCCGAGGATGTGTTGGAAAAACTGGCCGAGGACTACGAGCTGCCGCGTCTGATCCTGGAGCAGCGCGGCCTGGCCAAACTGCGATCCACCTACCTCGACAAACTCCCTGAACTTATCGATCCGTTCACCGGTCGTATTCACACCAGCTATCACCAGGCCGTCGCCGCCACCGGTCGCCTGTCCTCCACCGATCCGAACCTGCAGAACATCCCCGTGCGCACCGAGGACGGTCGCCGCATCCGCCAGGCCTTCATACCGGAGGACGGTTTCGTCATGGTCGCGGCGGACTACTCCCAGATCGAGCTGCGCATCATGGCCCACCTGTCCGGTGACCAGAGCCTGCTCGATGCCTTTGCCGCCGGGGCCGACATCCACAGTGCCACCGCGGCGGAAGTCTTCGGGCTTGATCCGGAGCAGGTGGACGGCGAGCACCGCCGCCGCGCCAAGGCCATCAACTTCGGCCTCATCTACGGGATGTCCGCCTTCGGCCTGTCCGCGCAACTGGGCATCGAACGCAGCGAGGCGCAGAGCTTCGTGGACCTGTACTTCGATCGCTATCCCGGCGTGAAGCGCTACATGGAAGACACCCGCAAAAAGGCACACGACGACGGTTACGTGGAGACCCTGTACGGACGCAGGCTGTACCTGCCGGACATCCAGCACCGCAACCCACAGATTCGAGCCGGGGCCGAGCGCGCCGCCATCAACGCACCCATGCAGGGCACGGCGGCGGACATCATCAAGCGCGCCATGATCGATGTGGACGAATGGATACAGGCCGAGGCGTGCGACGTGGCCATGACCATGCAGGTGCACGACGAACTGGTGTTCGAGATTCCCGAAGGCCAGCTGCAGGCCCGGATCGAATCCATCCGTGACCTGATGCAGAGCGCCGCGCCCGAGGATTTCCGCGTGCCGCTGATCGTGGACGTCGGTACCGGGGCCAACTGGGACGAGGCGCATTAGCCCAAGCCGGTGCGATCGCTCATGGGGCGCCATCACATGCGTGCGCTTTCGCTCGACGCGAGGGAATACTTTCGCGTAGTGGAAGGCGCGCATTTCCCGTAACGGCGGCGTAACCTTCGCCGGATGTCCGATTCATCTCGTCAGCAGCGCGTCCATCAATCCCCTGAAGGCCTTGAGGTCCTGCACCGGTCCGCTTCATCCGGTCAGGCGGATCTCCCACCCCTGCTCTTTGTTCACGGAGGGTACGTGGCCGCCTGGTGTTGGGCCGAGCACTACCTGCCTTTCTTCGCCGCCCGGGGCTATGAGTGCGCCGCCGTCAGTCTGCGCGGGCACGGCGGCAGTGCGCATGATGGCTCCATTCACCAGCTCTCCCTGGATGATTACCTCGCCGATATCGAGCAGGCCGCGGCGGGGTTCAGCCAGCCACCGGTATTGATCGGGCATTCCATGGGCGGCCTGTTGGTGCAGCGTTACGTCGAACGCCACGGAGCACCCGGCGCGGTGCTCATGGCCTCGGTGCCGGAGCAGGGTCTGCTGGCCTCTTCGCTGCATCTGTTTCTGCGCAATCCCTGGTTCATGCATCAGATCAGCGTGCTTGAGTGGTTCGGGCCGACCACCGCGCAACGGCTTTACGGCACGGTGCCCGCGCGG
>JBMYTY010000063.1:0-7917 GCA_049604855.1 Gammaproteobacteria bacterium
CAAACCCCGGATGTAGGCTGGATAAGCGCAGCGCATCCGGCGTCGATAGGGAAACTCGGAATAAATTAGGCGCGAACCAGATGGGTCTCAGGCCGTGCTTCCCCAAAGCCCTCACCGGGACAGCGCTCGCACGCGGGTGCCCCGCGGGTTCGGATGCTTACCCGGGGAAAATGGTGAAGCAAATGCTGTGACGCTGTTTGCCCACGTGCGGTGGATGACAGCGGTGCGCCAGGAGCAGGGGGTTGAACAGGAGTCCGTCGCCCGCCTCCAGATCATGGGTGAGCACCCCGGTATCCAATCCCAGCCCGCGCAGATCATGGCCGAGATCCTCGCGCCGGGCCTCGTGTTCGAGCGGCAGAGCACCCGCGGAGCGGAGTTTCGCGGTTCGCTCCGCATCGATGAGGGGCGTATTGCAGCCATGGTCGGCCACCGGGTTGAGGTAGAGCAGAAGCTTGAGGGTGCCGCGGATGCCGCTATCGAGGTGCCATCGGGTGTTGTAGCCGGGTGAGGCGTCGACCACATCGTAGGTCGACCAGCCAATCGTGAAGTCCGACCGGAAATGGTCGCGGATCAAGCGGCCGACCGGCCCGGGAAATATACGCTCGGCGCATTCCTCCAGGATTTCCGCGCTGACCCGATCGTCGCATCCATGGGCCAGCGCCCGCTCGTAACGCTCGATCAGTCCACGACAGGATTCGGCTGAAAGCAGCTGCCTCAACCGTATATGGAGGTGCTCGTCCAGTTGTCCGGCGTCCGCGTCGGTGTTCATCCTTCATTCCGTCCGGCCTTTGTGCTCAATCCCGCCCGGATTTGTAGCTGCTCTTGTCCAGTCCGTGCTTCTGCATCTTGTCGTACAGGGTTTTGCGCGGGAGCCCCAGCCGCTCCATGGTCGCGTTGATGCGACCACCGGTTTCCGCCAAGGCCTGCTCAAGCAGCGCTTTCTCGAAGATCTCCATCTGCTCGGGCAGTGTCAGGGGCGCGCAGGGCTGCATGGGGCCACCGTGTCCGGAGGGCTCGAACCCGCAGGCATCGCCCAACAGGACAAAACGTTCCGCGGCATTGCGCAGTTCGCGTACGTTGCCCGGCCAGTGATGGGCCATGAGGGCATGGAGACGCTCGGGGGAGAGGGCGGGTGCTTCCTTACCGTAGCGCGCGGCGGCGATGAGCAGGAAATGCTGGAACAGGTCGGGGATGTCCTCGCGCCGGTCGCGCAGGGCGGGCAGGTCCAGGGTCACCACGTTGAGTCGGTAGTACAGGTCGTCGCGAAATGTCCCTTCATCAGATGCATGGCGCAGATCGACCTTGGTCGCAGCCACCACGCGTAGATCCAGAGGGATGGATTCGTTCGCGCCGAGTCGCTCCACGCAGCGCTCCTGCAACACCCTGAGCAGGCGGACCTGGGCGGGCAGGGGCATGGACTCGATTTCGTCCAGGAACAGGGTGCCCCCGTTGGCATGCTCGAATTTGCCGATCCGTTGCTTGTCGGCGCCCGTGAAGGCGCCTTTCTCGTGCCCGAACAGCTCGCTCTCGATGAGGGTCTCGGGCACGGCCCCGCAGTTTACGGCGACGAAATTATGGTCCCGGCGCTGGCTTTGTTCGTGCAGCGAACGGGCAATCAGCTCCTTGCCCGTGCCGGTTTCACCCAGGATGAGGATGTCCGCCTGGGTATCGGCCAGGTGGCTGACCGCGGACCTCAGGGCGTGTATGGCCGGGGTCTTTCCGACGATGCGGGGACCGAGCACGTCACGGGCCTCGAGTTCCTGGCGCAGGCTGCGATTCTCCAGGGTGAGACGGCGTTTCTCCAGGCCGCGACGGACGCTGTCCATGAGGCGGCCTGAGGGGAAGGGCTTTTCGATGAAGTCGTAGGCGCCGTCCTGCATGGCCTGCACCGCCATGGAGATGTCGCCGTGGCCGGTGACGAGAATGACCGGCAGCTCGGCGTCGAGTTCGCGCACGTGAGAGAGCAGCGCACGGCCATCCATGCCGGGCAGACGGATATCGCTGATGATCACACCCGGCCAGTCGGGCTGGATGTAGGGTAGGGCGGCCTCAGCCGTGTCGAACAAGCGCGGTTCGAAGCCGGCCAGCAGCAGGCTTTGCTCATTGGCGACGCGCAGGTCTTCCTCGTCGTCGATGAACAGGACGTTGGCGTTGGCGAGCGGCATCAGTGTCGGTGGGTCAGGTCAGGAAAGGGCGCCGGGACGGGGCAGGGCAATGGTGAATCGGGCACCCCCCTCATCGCGGTTGCGCGCGCTGAGGTGGCCGCTCATAGAGTCGATGATGCGCGCGGAGATGGAAAGGCCCAGCCCCAGACCCTGTTCGCGTGTGGTGAA
Source organism: Gammaproteobacteria bacterium (assembly GCA_049604855.1). Lineage (GTDB taxonomy): Bacteria > Pseudomonadota > Gammaproteobacteria > JACKNK01 > JACKNK01 > JBMYTL01. The sequence continues at coordinate 2,334 of JBMYTY010000063.1, forward strand.
AAACGGGTCGAAGATCCGTTCCAGATGCTCCGGGTCGATTCCCGGGCCATTGTCGTCCACGTGTATCTGGATCACATGCTCGTGGCTTTCCAGGGTCAGTGTCACTATCGAATCTTGCGCGGTTTCCAGGATGGAGATGGCATTGGAGAGCAGGTTGACCACCACCTGCTCCAACTGGATCGGGTCGCCGCGCACCTGGGTTTTCGCTTCGTTCAGGCGTTGCTCGATGCACACCCCCTGGCGACGCGCCTGGGGCGCGACGATATCCAGAGCGGCGACAATGACCGGTCCCACCGAAAGGGTGTCGAACTGGCCTCTGGATTTGCGCGCGAAAACCTTGAGCTGGGAGCTGATCTTGGCCATCCGGCCGGTCAGGCCGACGATGCGTTCCAGGTTGCCCTGGACCGGCTCCAATCGGTCCTGGCTGAGGAAGGTCAGGGCGTTGTCCGCATACGACCGGATGGCGGCCAGGGGGTTGTTCAATTCGTGGCTGATGCTCGCCGACAGCTCACCCAGCACGGCCAGCTTGGCGGCCTGGATGAGCTCATCCTGGGTTTCGCGAAGTGCCTGCTCGGTGCGGCGGCGTTCCTCGATCTCATGGGTCAGGTCAGAGGTGCGTTCGCGCACCCGGTGCTCCAACTCGCGCAGCACCGCCGCTTCGATTCGTTCGCGTTCCTGGCGGCGGCGATGGCGTTGCACCGCGAGCAGCCCGAGGCTCCCGAGCAGAAGGATGAGCAGGGCCATGATGGCCTGGGTGGTCAGTACCTCCCTCTGAATGGGGCGGATCGGGCTGAGGATGTGAACGTCCCAGCCCGCTTCCGGCATTGCCCGCGTGAGCGTGAGGTGGCGGCCTTCGTTCTCGTCACCGTCGCGAACACTGACGATGCGGGCGCCATGAGCGGGGGATTCGGCCCCGACTTCCAATCGCTCCAGGGCTTGATCCGGATAGCGACGGCTGCCGGCGATGCGGGCCCGGGCCATGGGGCTCAGTGCCTGGGTGGATCGGAACAACCAGTCCGGCCGGGTACTGATGAACACGATACCGTCGGGGTCGGTGACGAGAAAGGTGTCCCCCAGCCCGGACCAGCGCTGCTCAATGCCGCTCATGTCCATCTTGAGCACCAGCACGCCGATCACCTCCGCCGCGAAGCGCACCGGGTAGGCGAAGTAGTAGCCGCGTTCTCCCGAGGTGGTGCCCAGGGCGAAGTAGCGGCCACGGCGGTTCTGTATGGCCTGCTGGAAATAGGGCCGGAAGCTGAAGTTCTTTCCGACGAAGTGGGTGCTTTCCTGCCAGTTGCTGGCCGCGATGGTGGTGCCCCCCATATCCATCAGGTAGGTGTCCGATGCACCAGTGATGGTGGTCACCTCCTCCAGATAGCGATTGACCACGTCGATCATGGCCGGGTTATCCGCATCGCGCAGTCCATCGGCCAACATCCGGTTGGTGACGAGGAGGGCGGGAAGGAATTCGAAACGGCCCAGTGCGCCCTCCAGGTGGGTTACGAATCGGTCGAGCTGGCGTTCACTGTTGCTGCTGAGCTCATCCAGGCCCCGGTCGCGCACCAGCACCGCCGTGGCCCAGAGGACGGCGACGATGGCGACGATACTCAGGACGATGAGGGCGTGACGTTTTCGCGTGCGGGGGCGGGGCAAGGTTTCGAACTCGGCGACTGAAGTGCTCATTAGACCACTTCCCGGTGGGGCTGCATTCTTAACCGGGGAGGGTAAGGGGCTGGGGCTTGCACGCCACCGCGTGGCACCTTAGGTACCTTGCCTCGGGTGAGTTCCCGTTTCGGGATATCCCTCGCCGGAGCGCGGGTGCGAACTGTGACGGACTTCACGGTTTTCCGACCGCTGAGCCAGGAAACTTTCTACACAGTTGGAAATGCCGAGTGTCACAGCCCCCTCCATCGTCCGGCTCAGGGCAACCTGGTCGGCGAATTCGGGCGGGTCGAGCCGGATTCCGGGGGGCCGATAAACCCCGGGATTGGTGAGCAGGGACGGCCCGTAAGGGGTTTTACATGGCAAATCCGTTAGTCTTAGCCATCCAACGGGCCTATGGGTCCGCCTGTCCGGAGGTGTATGCCATGAACCCCGATGCCCACGCCGCGGCCGTCCAGCGCCTGCTGGATCGCTGTCATGTGCACAAGCACGCCGCCCGCCGGACAATCCTGCACGCCGGTTCGGCTGCCGACACCATCTACTTCATCATCGCCGGGTCAGTGGTCGTCACGCTGGCAAACAGTGACGGGCAGGAGTTGGCGCTGGACCATCTCGGTCCCGGTGAATTTTTCGGTGAGATGGGGCTGTTCGGCGGGCACGTGCGCAGCGCGGAGATCAGTACCCGCGTGCCCTCGGAGATCGCCAGTATCAGCTACGACGCCTTCCTTGCCCTATCCAGGGAAGATCCGGAAATCCTCATGCTGATCACCTCTCAGATGGCGGAGCGCCTGCGCAAGACCAGCCGCAAGGCCGCGCGCCAGGTGTTCGTGGATGTCACCAGCCGTATCGCCTATACCCTGATGGACCAGGCGCGTCGCCCCCAGGCCACCGAGCAGCCCGAAGGCATGGCCGTGCGCATGTCCCGCCAGGAACTTGCCCGCCTCGCCGGTTGTTCCCGGGAGATGGCGGGTCGCGCCGTCGCCGAGTTGGAGGCGAAGGGACTGGTCAAGGCCTATGGCAAGACCATTGTTGTTCTCGGGCCGCGCCGTGAGCCGGGAGATTCGCCCCTGTTGGATATCGGCCAGGAGAACGAGAACGACAGTCTCGTCTCCATGTCCCACCGGCACTGAGACCGGGACCGCGCCCGGAATCGCCACAGCCTTGAGTCCGGGCGACACCATATTCGTCCGCGCCGTCCGACCGGTTTGCCGGGAGGGCGGTTTTTCGTTTCTGCCCGGCCGAATTGCTCCTCGCTGATGGTGCAATGCACAATGCGCGCTGATCGGATTTCGTTTCGAAGCAGCACGAGGCCGCGCCCCATGTATCCGTTTCTCACACCCTGGACCCTGTTCCTCGCTCCCCGTTTCTACTTTCCCTGGAGTGGCGACGTGGTGCAGCGCATCGATCCGGAGACCAACTGGTTCAGTCGGGAGATCAGGCCCGAGGCGGGTGATGCCAATACGGAGCAGGCGGCTTTCCAGGTGGCGTCCTACGGTCGCCAACTCGGCCTGATCACCGAGGTGCTGGACGACCTGGCGACCCAGATGAATCCGACGACCAGCGAGGGCACGCAGGCCCTCAATCGCTTACGAGGCGTCAAGCAGCGTATCGAGGCCCTGAAGGCGGAGGGATTGGCCGTGGATGGCCTGGTGGAACAGGCGCAAGGCCTGCGTGAAACCGATCCGGCGGCCTACCGGGAGTTCGCCAAACGTCTGGGGCTCGAGCCGTCTGAGCCGCCTCCCGTGGGTTAACGCTCCGCCCCGGAACCGAGACCGAACAGGCGGCGGGCGTTGGTGCGCGCGATCATCTCCCGTTCGCGTTCCGGGATGAAGGACAACCAGCGTCTGTGGAAACCGAGGAATCGTCCCAGTTCCATCCAGCCGGTGTCGTCCTGGTCCCAGCCGTCCAGTTGCTCCACGGGCCAGACCGGGTCTGAGCCCACCAGGAAGCGCTCCGGATAATCCATCACCAGGGCTTCCCACTCAGGCAGCAAGCGGCCGGTCCGATCGTTGGCGATGGGGTTGTTCACGTAGCGCCACGGGTCGCGTGCGGCGAACTCGGCGGACACCCCGGGGCAGGCCTCCAGTACCTGGCGGACGTAGCCGGGTTTGAGGATCGCCCCCGCATGAGCCCAGAGGACCGGGGTGTCCGGATGGCGTGTGCACAGGTCCAGCAGGGGCTTGGGGCGGGAGAATTCGGTGTGGATGAGCAGCGGCTTCTGGAACTCGGCACCCAGCTTCATCAGGCCCTCCATGACTTGTGCCGAGTCGCGGCGCGGCGCGAAGCCGCCGATCAGGTGTAACTCGCCGATCCCGTGGTAGTCACCCCCCGCCAGAGCGGCCCGGGCGTCGGCGACCAACTCCGGGTCGCGCGTCCAGCGGAACCAGTTGCGTATGCCGTTGTAGGGGCCGTAGATCGGAACGATCAGGTCGGGGGCCTCCCGCTCCAGTCGCAGGGCGTACTCCGGCGGGGTACCGATGACGACGGCGAAATCCACATTCTGCGCGCGCAGTGCCTCGATGGCCTGCGCGGGACTGGTCACCTGTTCCTGGCTCCATTTGTAGTGGGTATGGATGTCGGCGATGGACAGCGGATCGGAAGCCAGGGCCACCGGGGCGCATGGACCCAGGGCCAAGCCCAGTGCCAGTGCCAGTGCCGGGGCGCGGCTTGCGGATCGACCTCGAATGGACATGCCAGATCTCCGAAAGGACCGGAACGTCAGAGTCTAGCCGGGCGGGCCGTTCGGATTTGGCCGCCTGATAGTGGGGTCATACCCGGGCGATGCGTTCCGCCGGGTCCTGGCGCAACCACCCGCGCAACTGCGCGTATACGCCGGGATAGGTCGCCAGCAGGGTGTGGGGGTCGACGAAAAAGGTCTCCATGCAGACCGCGAAGAACTCCCCTTCATCGTAGGCCCCGTAGGGGTCGATGGCGGTTTCAGCATCGCGCTCCACGCGCAGGCTCAGATCCGCGTAGGCCGCGCTGAACGCCTGGGTCCAGGCCTCAGGGGGCATGGACCGGTGCAGGGGTGGGAAGCCGTTGATGTCCGCGCCGTTGAGCATATCCAGCTTGTGCGCGAATTCGTGGATGACGATATTGCCCTGCGCCATGGGCGCGAGATCATCGCGACTGTCGCTCCAGGACAAGACCACCGGGCCGTCGTAGGTGGCCTCGCCCACCAGGGAGCGCTCCTGCTCGTGCACCACGCCCGCGTGGTCGGTCCAGATGTGGCGCGTGGTGAATTCGCCGGGGTAGACGATGATGGACGACCAGTTCCGATACCAATCCAGGCCCAGGTTCATGATGGGCAGGGCCGCCTGAACGGCAATCAACAGGCGTATCCCGTCAGTGACCTCCTGGCCCTGGGCGCCATGAATCGCCTTTCTGCCCAGGATCAGACCGGTCGTGGCTCGGAGTCGCTCGCTTTCCTCGTCATCCAGTCCTTCCAGCAGTTCGACGTGCCCACGGAGTTCTGACCAGACCTCGGGGCGGGGAGCCCAGCGCTCGATGACGCGCCGGTCCAGGCGCTCTTGCAGGAATCGGGGGAGCATGGCTCAGCGCGGAAGCGGCACGGGTGAACCCGAGAGGACCGCCGTTTCAGTCCCAATCCGATGCGGAAGCTCCATCGCCCCGATCCGCGTCCGTAGGCCGTGTATCGGCCTCGGACTTCGGGTCCAGGTGCCAGTGAAACGAGAACCGCCCGACGGCGGCCGCCCAGGGGGCGTAGTCCGTGAGGGAAGCGGGCAGTGCCACGCCCTCAAGATCGGGGTCGTCAGACACGGCATGGGCGATGGCGTGGACCCGCTCGGCCCGGGGCGGGGCGGTGCGCTCGAGAAATCCCGCAAGGTCCGTGTCGTCTTCCTGCGCGCAGCGGGCCAATCCGGCCAACAGCCTCGGTGCTTCGGCCGGAGCGTTCAGCGTC
>JBMYTY010000064.1:0-7890 GCA_049604855.1 Gammaproteobacteria bacterium
CAGATCATGTCCATCATGGAGACCATGATGGCGGGTGTGTTCAAGGACATCATGGATGTGGATATCCCGGTTCCGTTCCAACGCATGCCCTATGCCGAGGCCATGGACCGCTTTGGATCAGACAAACCGGACCTGCGGATTCCGCTCGAGTTGATCGAGGTTTCCGACCTGATGGACGGCGTGGAATTCAAAGTGTTCTCCGGTCCCGCCCAGGACCCCGCGGGTCGCGTTGCCGCCCTGCGTGTTCCCGCTGGAAGTGAACTGACGCGTAAGGAGATCGATGGCTATACGGAGTTTGTCGGGCGCTACGGCGCCAAGGGCTTGGCGTACATCAAGTGCAACGATGTGGCCGCCGGCAAGGATGGGCTTCAGTCGCCGATCGTCAAGTTTCTGACCGATGATGCCGTCAGTGGAATCCTTGAACGTACCGGGGCCGAGAACGGCGATCTGATCTTCTTTGGCGCCGACAAGGCCACTGTGGTCAATGATGCGCTGGGTGCTTTGCGCGTGCGGATCGGCCACGATCGTGGCATGGCCGAAGGCGATTGGAAGTTCCTCTGGGTGGTGGACTGGCCCATGTTCGAATACGACGAGCAGGCGAAGCGCTGGGTTGCGCTGCACCATCCGTTCACGGCGCCGTCCTGCGATGCCGGGTCATTGGCGGCTGAGCCGGGCAATGCCCTCTCTCTGGCCTATGACATGGTGCTCAATGGTGTCGAGTTGGGCGGCGGTTCGGTCCGTATCCATCAGCAGGACGTGCAGGAGACGGTGTTCCGGCTGCTGGGTATCGAAGAGGAGGAGGCTCGGGAGAAGTTCGGTTTCCTACTCGAGGCACTCCAGTACGGTGCACCGCCCCATGGTGGTATCGCGTTTGGCCTGGACCGCATGGTCATGCTCATGGCGGGAGCGGACTCTATTCGCGAGGTTATCGCCTTCCCGAAGACCCAGACGGCCTCCTGTCCGCTCACCGATGCGCCCGCGTCCGTGAGCAACCGGCAGTTGCGTGAACTGCACCTTTCCGTGCGCAAACCGGCGTCCGATTCCTGATCAGAGGTCCGGCCCGGTCACCGATGTGCTGCTGGGGGTAACCAGCACATCGGCCGCATGCGCTTCCGTGGGATACTCGCGTCCGGGTATTCGCGCACGCTACGTCTTCTCGGTTCACCGCATTCGAGATGAACTCCGCTCTTCGGTGCCTGACGTGGTCTGATCGAGACCGTAAACGCGAACACGCGCGAACCACGGTTGGTGCGCGTTGTGTCTTACCTGGTTTCGTTTCCGCCCCGCGATGGGGCTCGTATCAGCCGGAGGTTTGGGGCGTACCGGTCATGTTCGCCCTATGGAAATATCGTGAGTGCGGAACAGGAGAGACTCAAACGCCCGGAATCAGTGCTCGTGGTGGTGTATACCGCCGTCGGTGAGGTGTTGATGCTCGAGCGCAGCCAGCCGGAGGGTTTTTGGCAATCGGTTACCGGAAGCCTGGAGTGGGGTGAATCCGCGGCGAAAGCGGCGGCGCGTGAACTGGAGGAGGAAACGGGTCTGCGTGGATTTGAGATCGTGAACCGGGAGGAATCCCGATCGTTTCCCATTCTTCCGCAATGGCGCGAACGTTACTCGGCCGACGTAACGACCAATCTGGAGCACGTGTTCACGGTGCAATTGTTGGGGCGAGTCGGTATCTCCCTGAACGCCGGGGAGCACCTTGAGCACCGCTGGCTGCATCGCGATGATGCCGCTGAATTGGCGGGGTCGTGGACCAACAGGGATGCCATTCTCAAGTACGTGCCGGGCGGTGCGGATCTGCCCTGACCGACTGACCGGGCCGCGCCCTGCGGCGGGAAAGACCATCGGTGGCCCAAGGCTTGGGCGGAACGGCTTCCCTGCCCGGTGTGAATCCAGCTGGTGAAACTACTTATTTTTCTTCTTTTGTTTTTTGTCTTTTTTCTTCTTTGAGTCCTTGGACTTTTTCTTTTTGTCTTTCTTTCCGTCCGAAGATTTGGCGGATTTCTTTTTCTTCTTTTCCTTCTTTTTCGTGTCGTCCTTTACGGTTTTCTTCGGTTTCGTTGCCTTGGATTTGATCGGGTCGGGCTTCGTCTCGGACTCAGAGGCCGCCTCGGTCCGCGTCTCCAGCAGTGTTTGGGCGCTCGCGCGAACCTGGGTCGCGCGGGCGGGGCCGAACCCTTTCGCGCTGGCAATGGTGTCGATCTCCGCGGCCGCCAATGCTTCGGCGTTGCCGATGCCCGCCGCTTCCAATGCAGCCGCCGCAACGGGGCCGATTCCCGATACCGTGGTAAGTGCCGTAGCCATTGTTTCGCCCCTCAGTCGATATGTTTCGGTTTTGTGACGGAGGGAACTATATCGGCTTTGCGCGCGGGCTTGTGTTACATCGGCCCTCCGAGGTGAACGCGGGTCAATGGCCCCTGAACTGGCGGATTCTGCGACGGTCGCGTTTGTCGGGGCGTCCCTCGCTGCTGGGGGTCGATGCCTGCGCGAGACGTTTCATTTCCTGGTGACGCTGGCGGGATTCGATACTGCTTTCGTCTTCGGTGTAGAGGTGGCGGGCTTCCTGGGCCGGACGGCGTTGTGCGCTCAGACCGACGACGGTCACCAGCCATTCCAGATCGCCTTTGCGAATTCTTATCCGATCTCCGGCTTTGACCCCGCGCGCGGGCTTGGAGCGTGCCCCGTTGAGGTGAACATGCCCGCCCGATATGGCTTCGGTGGCCAAGCCTCTGGTTTTGAAGAAGCGGGCCGCCCAGAGCCACTTGTCCAAGCGCAGAGACGAGCCCTCGGCCAACAGGGCCTGGTGCGCCGTTTTTGAGGTCGATGCATCCCCGGTCATGGGGTGGTCGATGGGTATGAATACATCAAGGGCGCATCGGCGCCGCGGCGCTGGATGACACCGGTCACGGACGGTCCCGCGGAGGCCACTGGCATGGCCTCCGCATGCCATTCAGTCAAAGCGCTCGGCCCGGGCGCGCATGTCCTGGGCGGTCTTCGCCAAGATGTCCGCCGCCGTCTCGAGCTCCTGGGTGACCGATGTGCTGATCGCGGATTCGATCAGCATGGCCAGCTCGTCGAACTTTTCGTCGCCAACGGTTTCCGCTGAGTTGGCGTCGAGCAGGGAGCGAAAATTATCGACCACCTGCTGTGCGTGCTTTTCATAGTGTTGTGACATAACGGCGTTCCCCGCTTCGGGTGATGCTTGTGGGTAGGATGATCGGGACGCTTACTTGCCGATCTCCGGTCGCTGAATCACGTGCTCTCCCGCCTCGTACAGTTCGGAGGCGGATCCGACGATCAGCTCGTCCGGGGGAACCGCAATCTCCGAGTTGCGGTTCGGGTAGGGCAGCTCGTTCAGCACGTGGCGCATGGCATTGATGCGCGCCCGTTTCTTGTCGTCGGATTTGATAACCGTCCATGGCGCATCCGCCGTATCGGTGTGGAAGAACATCGCCTCCTTGGCCTCCGTGTAGTCATCCCACTTGTCCAGTGACGCCAGGTCCACGGGGCTGAGTTTCCATTGCTTGAGCGGGTGATGTTCGCGCGCCTTGAAGCGACGCAACTGTTCCTCACGGCTGACGGAGAACCAGAGCTTGAACAGTCGGATTCCCGAACGAACGAGCATGCGCTCAAGTTCCGGAACCTGGCGCATGAATTCCAGGTAATCGCTGGGCGAGCAAAATCCCATGACCCTCTCGACCCCGGCCCGGTTGTACCAAGAACGGTCAAACAGGACGATCTCACCCGATGCCGGCAGGTGCTTGATGTAGCGCTGGAAGTACCACTGGTTTTTCTCCCGGTCGGTGGGTTTTTCCAGGGCGACGATTCGTGCGCCACGAGGGTTGAGGTGTTCCATCATGCGTTTGATGGTCCCTCCCTTGCCGGCGGCGTCCCGACCTTCAAAAAGGATCACGATCCGTTGGCCCGTGTCGCGCACCCAGTTCTGCATCTTGAGCAGTTCGATCTGCAGCTCTTCCTTGCGCCGTTCATATTCGGGCCGCTTCATCTTCTGTTCGTAGGGATAGATGTTCTTGGTGAACATCTCCTTGCGGGTGATCGCCTGGCGTGCGGCCTCCTTGGCGGATTTGGAGACGGAACCAGCACCCGCGGTCTTGCCGTTGGCCTTCTTCGCTGAGGCCTTGGTGGAGCCGGCTTTTGCCCGGGAGTTTGACTTGGAGTTCGCGGTCTTCGTAGGCGTGGTTTCGGGCATGTGAGGGCTCCTCTGCTGTGACGTATTCAAACTGTAACGCTGACCCCGGATGTGCGCTTGATGCCTATCAAGACGCTGGGTTTTTCGGTGGTTTTCCGGCTTGTCCGAGCCCCCATTGCGCGTGCTCCGCGACCAGCGCTGAGCCGGAGGTGGCCAGTCGCTCCAGCGCCTGTCGGATTGCCACTTCGCGTATGTCATCGTGTGTGAGCGCGCGCCGTGCGTTACCCAGCGCGACAGCGATGTTGCGTTGCCAGCGCTCGTGGCCGATGCGGCGGATCGCGGTACCCGCGAAACGGTCCAGAAAATCCTGCTCGTGCCATTGGGACAGGTCGACAAGGGTCGCATTGTCGAGTCCGTTCCGGACCTGGAAATCGGGCTCCGAGGTGGGTGCCGCGAATTTGTTCCAGGGGCAGACCAGTTGGCAGTCGTCACAACCGTAGATGCGGTTTCCGAGGGCGGGGCGCAGGTCTTCCGCGATGGCCCCGGCGTGCTCGATGGTGAGGTAGGAGATGCACAGACGGGCATCCAGTTGATAAGGAGCAATGATCGCGCCGGTGGGGCAGGCAGCCATGCAGGCGCTGCAACTGCCGCAGTGGTCGGTGGTCGGTCGGGATGGCTCCAGAGGCAGGTCGGTGTAGATCTCCCCGAGAAAAAACCAGGAGCCGGCACGTTCATTGATCAGGTTGGTGTGTTTCCCCTGCCAGCCGAGGCCGGCCAATGCGGCGACGGGTTTTTCCAGAACCGGGGCGCTGTCCGTGAAGACCCGGTAGCGCAGTGGTCTGACCGCCTGCTCGATACGGTTCGCAAGCTGTTGCAGCCGTTTGCGAAGTACCTTGTGATAGTCCCGTCCGAGGGCGTAGCGGGAGATATAGGCCCGACCGGGGTCACTGATGACGGGCCAGGGTGCCACGGCGTCGGCGGGCCAGTAGTCCATGCGTGCCGAAATAACGCTCAAGGTGCCGACCTCCAGGTCCGCGGGTCGGCTTCTCAGGGTTCCATGTCGTTCCATCCAATCCATGGAGCCGTGAAAGCCGAGTTTCAACCAACGCAGCAGGTCTTCTTCCGCCTGTCCCAGGTCGACGCCGCAGATGCCGACCTCCTGAAAGCCCAACGCCTTTCCCCAGTCGACTATGTCGCTGGCCAAGGAGGTGGGTGCCGATGTGCCGGGTCGGCCACCCTGAGTGGGGTCAGCGTTTTCAGAGTCGGGCTGTGACATATTCGCGCAACGATGCCGCGAGGCGGCGGGTTCCTGACCAGTTCATGGTAACCCGCCCTGATGTGCGCGTTTCGAAGGTGCACCGCCGCACCGCGTGGCAACCAATAACCCGAGCCGTACCGTTGAGAAGGCGTGGCGCGGACCAGAGGACAATAAGCAGATGAATGTTGAGCGCATGCTTTACCGGGCGGAACAGGTTCGCGAGTTTGATCGGCTTGCGGCGGAATCCCTGTCTCTTCCGAGTTATACGTTGATGACGCGGGCGGGAGAGTCCGCCTTCCGTGCCCTGAACCGCTGCTGGAGCGACCTTCACTCCGTGGTGATCTTGTGTGGCACCGGGAACAATGCCGGCGACGGTTATGTGGTGGGGCGCCTGGCCCTTGAGGCGGGTATCCGGTGTCAGTTGCTCTATCTCGGTGAGCGGGACCAACTCAGCGGCGATGCACTCACCGCCGCCCGGGCATATCGGGAGGCGGGGGGTAGTGAGAGCCCTTTCGATCACCGGCTGCTGGTGCACGCGGATGTGATTGTTGATGCTTTACTCGGCATCGGGCTGAGTCGGCCGCTCGAGGGAGAATGGCGGGCCGCCGTGGAATCGGTGAATGCCCTGGGGACTCCCGTTCTGGCCCTGGATGTTCCCTCCGGACTGAACTCCGATACCGGCGAAATCATGGGGGCGGCGATCCGGGCCGGATGTACGCTGAGTTTTCTCGCTCTGAAAGCCGGTCTCTACACGGGCGAGGGTCCCGCCTGCGCGGGTCGGATCGAACTGGACCGGCTGGGCGCGTCGGAACAGGTTTACCTGGGAGTTGCACCCCGTGCCGAGGTGCTGACTCGGGATGAGCTTTCCGATCACCTTCTCGACCGGCGGGTGGACGCCCACAAGGGCATGTTCGGTCACGTCCTCGTGGTGGGTGGAAATCGCGGCATGGGGGGGGCGGCAAGGCTCGCGGGCGAGGCGGCAATCCGCACGGGGGCCGGGCTGGTGTCGCTTTGCATGCATGCGGGCTACGTCGCCGCGACGACCGCCGCGCGGCCGGAACTCATGTGTCACGGACACGAAGATGACGAAGAACGGCTTGCTGACGTTTTCTCGCGATCAACCGTGGTCGCGGTGGGCCCCGGGCTTGGTGAAGACGCGGTGGCGGAGCGCCTGTTCAGCCGTTGTCTTGACGCGGGCAAACCGCTGGTGGTCGATGCCAGTGCACTCAATCTGCTCGCTCGCGCGCCGCAACACCGGGACGATTGGATTCTCACTCCTCACCCGGGTGAGGCCGCCCGTCTACTTGGGGTGAGTACGGCCGATATCCAGTCGGATCGCTTTGGTGCCGTCCTCGAATTGCAGGCGCGTTTCGGGGGGGCATGCGTACTCAAGGGCAACGGATCCCTGGTGATCGGAAAAAGTCGTGATGTGCACGTTTGTCCCGCTGGAAACCCGGGTATGGCGAGCGGTGGTATGGGGGACATCCTCACCGGGATTATTTCGGCCCTCCAGGCTCAGGGGATGTCCGCCATACATGCGGCGCGAAGCGGCGTCATGGCCCATGCCATCGCCGGTGACCTGGCGGCGGAAAGAGGGCAGCGCGGCTTGATCGCTTCCGATCTGTTGGCTGTGCTGCGACGAGTGATCAACCCGGAACCCTGAGTGAACCCGAATGAGTGAGCCGATTGAAATGTTGCTTCCGGATGAAGAGGCGACACGGGCCCTGGGCGAACAGTTGGCTGGGCTCGTCAGCGCGTTGCCTGAATCCGAGAAAGGTTTTCTCATTCGATTGGAAGGCGAACTCGGAGCTGGGAAGACCACGTTCGTCCGCTCGCTCATTCAGGCCATGGGATATGGTGGCCCGGTGCGCAGCCCGACCTACACCCTGGTCGAGCCCTATGAAGTGATGGGTGAGCGTGGGCCACTGAGTGTCATCCATATGGATCTGTATCGCCTCGCTGATCCCGAGGAGCTTGAGTTTCTCGGGGTCAGGGACTTGCTGGTCGATGCGGACATCTTGTTGGTGGAGTGGCCTGGAAAGGGTGACGGCGTCCTGCCCCCGGGCGATCTGCACCTGCGTATCGATTATCAGGGCAATGGCCGATTCGTGGTTATCAGTGCCCCGAGCGCACGGGGAAGGGAGCGGGTATTGCACCGGCTCTGAAAAATGCTGATCAGCTTTCGAGGAAACCGACCTATCTGGCGGAATTTAATGAAAAAAACTTGATTTGGACCTTGGCGTGTCCTATAGATAGGCCATTCGCCGCCGCAATGATGAGGAACATGGCCCGCGTACTCGCCAAGCTGTCCGTTTTCGCCCTGCTGATGTTGGGCCTGCTGACCGCGCAGGCCATGGCGGCGGCGAGCGTGACGAAGATGCGAAGCTATGCGCATAGTGATCACACCCGTGTGGTGTTCGAGCTATCCGCGCCCGTGGGGCATACGCTGTTCACCCTGAAAGGCCCGGATCGGGTTGTA
>JBMYTY010000065.1:0-7804 GCA_049604855.1 Gammaproteobacteria bacterium
ACATGTTGCGCAACAAAAGCCCCCGCACCACCACCATTCTGACCCTCGCCGCACTGACTCTGCTCAGCGGATGCGCGACACAGCCGAGCGAGCTCAAGTCCGCCGAGGTGAGCACCTCGGGATATGAGGGTATGAGCTGTTCAGAACTGGCCGGTGAAGCCCGCGGCAACCTGACCCGCACCGACGAACTGTTCGCTCTGCTGGAGAAAAAGGCCAAGGATGACGAGGCGCAAACCGCCATCGGCGTGATCCTCTTCTGGCCCGCCCTGTTCGCCTTGGAGGGCGGCGATGGCCCCGAGGCGGCGGAATACAGCCGACTCAAGGGTGAACTCAATGCCATGGAGAAGGTGATCTACACAAAGGACTGCACCGATGCCCGCGCCATGATCGATGAACATCGCGAGAAAGTGGCCCAGGCACGCGCCATGACCAAGAAGAATCAGGAAGCGGAGAACACCAGCTTCCATTGACGACACCATCCTGATTCAGGATCGGTCGGCACCACGCCCCCGCTTTCGCGGGGGCGTTTTCGTTGGGCCCGGGTCACGGCCCGGCCTCAGCGGTTATCATCCGGCCCCTTGCCGGGCGTCCCGGTTCACCGCGCACACCCTCGCCTCTCACCACAGCTTCGATCCCCAACCATGAAAATCCTCGTCATCGGCGGCGGCGGCCGTGAACACGCCCTCGCCTGGAAAGCCGCCCAGTCCGCCCGTGTGGAAACCGTCTATGTCGCTCCCGGAAACGCGGGTACCGCCCGGGAGAGCAAGTTGGAGAACGTCGCCATCGCCGCCGAGGACCTGGACGCCCTGCTGGCCTTCGCGCGTGACAACGCCATTGACCTCACCATCGTGGGTCCAGAGGCACCGCTGGTGGCCGGCGTGGTCGATCGGTTCAAGGAGGCCGGACTGCGCTGTTTCGGCCCGTCCGCGGGTGCCGCGCAACTGGAAGGCTCTAAGGCGTTCACCAAGGATTTCCTGGCCCGTCACCACATCCCTACGGCCGCATACGGAAACTTCACCGACATCGACGAGGCCAAGGCCTATATTCGCGAAGTCGGTGCCCCTATCGTCGTCAAGGCCGACGGATTGGCGGCGGGCAAGGGCGTCATCCTTGCTCAAAGCGTCGAGGAAGCCGAAGCCGCCGTGGACGACATGCTCGCGGGCAATGCCTTCGGCGAAGCCGGACACCGCGTTGTGGTGGAGGAATTCCTCAGCGGAGAGGAGGCAAGCTTCATCTGCATCGTCGATGGCAAGACCGCCTTGCCCATGGCCAGTTCCCAGGACCACAAAGCGATGGGTGAAGGTGATACCGGCCCCAATACCGGTGGCATGGGGGCCTACTCGCCCGCGCCCGTGATGACCGCCGATATTCACGAACGGGCCATGCGCGAAGTCATCGAACCGACGGTGCGTGGCATGGCCGCGGAGGGTAATGACTTCACCGGTTTTCTTTACGCCGGCCTGATGATCGATAGCGACGGCATACCGAAGGTTCTGGAATACAACGTGCGCTTCGGTGACCCGGAAACCCAGCCCATCATGATGCGGCTGAAATCCGATCTGATCGACCTGCTGGAAGCCGCCCTCGATGGTCGTCTCGACGACATCGAGACCCACTGGACACCGAACCCGACCCTGGGCGTGGTGATGGCCGCGGGCGGTTACCCCGGAAGCTACAAAAAGGGCGACGTCATCAAGGGCCTGGATGCCGCCGAGGAGCAGGGCTGCAAGGTCTTCCACGCCGGCACCGCGGAACACGATGGTGAGGTGGTGACCTCGGGTGGAAGAGTTCTGTGCGTGGTTGCCGAGGGCGAAAGCGTCAGTGAAGCCCAGGGCAAGGCTTATGCGGGCGTCGACCGGATCAGTTGGGAGGGAGCCTATGTCCGACGCGATATCGGTTATCGCGCCGTGGCCCGGGAGCGAGGTTGATCTGACGCTCTCGCGACGATCACCGCGAAGCCTGGAATAATGCCCGCGTGATCCTGGTCAGCGAACCCATTTGTCATGGCGCCGAGCATGCGCCCTTCAACGCCGCCCTGCTGGCCACGGTTCAACACGCCTATCCGGACGAGGAGATCCATTTCGCGGCCGAGTCTTCGCATCTGGCGGAGGTGCGCCAACAGCTGCCGGAATCACTGCGCTCCAACTTCGCTCTGCATAGCGCGCCGGTCCCGCCGCGCCGCTCCGGCGGAGGCGAACGCCGGGCCAAGGAGCGCGCACTCATTCACAAGCTGGCGGACGAGTTCGGTGATGCCACCCAATGGCTGATCTCCGGCAGCGCGGACAGCACCCTCGCCGCCCTGGCCGATCTGCGCCGTAAAGATCTCAAACGCCGAACCCTGGCCGTACTGCACGGAAACCTCTCCGAGATAACGGGATGGCGCTCGCGCAACCCGCTGGTGCGGCGCAAGGACCTGCGCTCCGGCCTGGAGCGAACGGCCGCCCAAGGGGTGCGTTTCCTGGTTCTGGAACATGCGATCGGAGACGCCCTGCGCCAGGAGATGCCCAAGATCGCGGGCCAGGTGCATGTGCTGGAGCACCCGATCATCGCGGATGCGAGCGCGTCCGACATCCCTCCCCCCGATCAGCCGCCCGTACGTATCGGGTTTCTCGGCATGGCGAACAGCCCGAAGGGCTTCGATCTGTTTCTCAAAGTCGCGGAACGGGTCAAACACCAGCAACGCGAAGGCATCGAGTTCCACACCTTCGGCCCTCGTGCTCCGGATATGGAGGTCGGTGCGTGGGACTGTCTCGATACCCCGCCCTGGGATCGCTGGCTTACCGCCGACGAGTACCGCGATGGCGTGTTGTCGATGAACTTCGTAATCATGCCCTACCAGGCCCACCACTACCGCTGGTCGGCGAGCGGCGTGCTGCTCGACGCTATCCGCTACGGCCGTCCGGTGATCGCGCTGCGCAACCCGGTCATGGAAAACCTGTTCCACCGCCATGGTGACATCGGTTATCTCTGCGACCAGGACAACCACATGGTGGTCACCATCGCCGAGCGCGTTCGTCATGTGTCACCCGCGCACTACGAAGAGCAACGCAAGGCACTCGCCCGGATGCTCACCGCCCGGCAACCCGAATCACTTGCCCCGGTATACCGGGACATCATCGCCTCACCCGGCGGGGACCTCTGCTGATGTGTGGATTCGTCGGTCTGATCGGTCGCGACGGGCGCCCCGTCACCCAGCCGGAGATCAAGCCCCTGCTCGACCGCATCGAGCACCGTGGCCCGGACGACGAGGGCTACTACTGTTCGGGTCACGTGGGGTTCGGCTTCCGCCGCCTGGCCATCCTCGACCTCTCCCCCAGCGGCCATCAGCCCATGGAGTTCGCTGAGGCCGGACTGACCATCGCCTTCAACGGTGAGGTGTACAACTTCGTTGAGATGCGAGCCGAGTTGGAGGCCAAGGGCCACCGCTTCATCTCCAGCGGTGACACGGAGGTCATCCTGCACGCCTACCAGGAATGGGGGCGGGACTGCCTGCAACGCTTCAACGGCATGTTCGCCATCCTCATCCATGACCGTCGCGAAAATCGCGTGTTCGGCGCCCGCGACCGCTTCGGCATCAAGCCCCTGTTCCGCTGGCAGGGGCCGTCGCACACCGTGTTCTGCTCCGAGATAAAGTCCATCAAGGCGCACCCGGAATACCGCTTCGCACCCGACATGGTGGTGGCCGCGCGCTATCTCTACGAAGGGCGCCTGGACGAACAGGCGGAGACCTTTTACCAGGGCATCGAATCCATACCCGCCGGTCACGCCTTTGAGATCGATGCCCAGGGCCGCTACCGCCAATGGCAATGGTGGCGTATGCCGGACTGGGACATCGACAAGACGGACACGGGTGAGCAGTACGCGGAGCTGTTCGAGGATGCCGTCCGCCTGCGCCTACGCGCCGATGTCCCCCTGGCCGTGTTCCTGTCGGGCGGCATGGACTCCTCGTCCATCATTTCAGCCCTGGGCAGACAGCGCGCGGACGGCGCGGACGGTGCCGAGGCCATTACCGGCTACAGCTTCCAACCGGAGGACTTCGACGAAAGCCGCTACGTGAAGGACACCCTGGAATGGACCGGCGCAACCTTGAAAACGCTCACGGAGACTCCGTCCCAGCTGTGGAACGAGATCCGCCCCATGTTGCGCAACCAGGATGAACCCACCCACTCGTTCACCCCGGTCATCAGCTACGTGCTGTCGCGCATGACCGCCGCCGATGGGGTCAAGGTCGTGCTCAATGGCCAGGGCGCCGACGAAACCGCGGCGGGCTATCCGACCCTGTTCCCCCACTATTGGCACACGCTGTTCAGCCGTGGCCGGTTCGGGCATCTCTGGGATGAGATCGGCCGCTATTGCGTCGAGCACGGCGGCGACCGCAAGAGCCTGTTCAAGGCTGTTCTGCGACGGGGTCTGCAATCCCAGCTGGGCCGCTTCGCGCCCTACCGCTCCCTGGCCGCCGGCCGTCGCGTCGAGCGCCTGGGCAACACCCCCTGGCTGGGGTCTGAACTGGCCCCACACCTGGTCCGCGAAACGGGCGGCTACCAGGACGTCGGCCTGGACTCCGAGCTCCGCTTCGAGACCACGGTTCGCCCCCTACCCATCTATCTGCGCGTGGAGGACCGCGTGTCCATGGCCCACAGCCTGGAGGTCCGGCTGCCCTTCCTGGATTGGCGCCTGGTGTCCTTCCTGTTCAGCCTTGATGCCGAAGAGAAGATGCGGGGCCCCTGGAACAAGGACATCCAACGTCGTGCCATGCGTGGCCGCATCCCCGAGTCCGTGCGTACCCGGGTGGACAAGATGGGTTTCCCCACGCCCCTGCATCGCTGGTTCCGCGAAGATCTGCACGAACAGGTGAAAGCGGAATTCGAGGCCCCCGCCCTGCGCCAGCGCGGGCTGTTCAATCACAAGGGGCTCATGGACACCTTCCGCCGCCACTGTGCCGGTGATATCAACGTGGCCTTCGATCTGTTCAGGGTGATCCAGTTCGAGTGGTGGTTGGAGGACAACGGGGGGTGAGGCGGACAAGCGTCCACTCACGCCGCGGCTCCCGGGTCCGACGGGATCAAGCGTCAGCAAGGGCGACACCCATGCAAGCAATGCTCAGCGTTCAAACTTCCAACATTCCATGACCTCACCCGGATTCTTCATCACCGGCACCGACACCGACGTGGGCAAGACCGTCGTCAGCCGGGCGCTTGTGGCCCGTCTGGTCGATCACGGCCTGCGTGTGGCCGCCCTCAAACCGATTTCGGCGGGCTGTGAGCGAACCCCGGAGGGCCTGCGCAACGACGATGCCTTGCAATTGATGGCGGCGGCCAACGTGTCACTGCCCTACGACACCGTTAATCCCTTTGCCTACGAGCCTCCCATTGCACCGCACATCGCCGCGCAGCGTGCCGACCGCCCCATGGACATCGCGCGCTGCGTCGGCACACTGAACGAAGCCCGGAGCCAGGCAGATCTCTGCATCGTCGAGGGCGCGGGCGGCTGGCTCGTTCCGATCAACGCCCAGGACACATTGGAAGACCTTGCCCTGGCGCTGGGCCTACCGGTGGTTCTTGTGGTGGGCATCCGCCTCGGCTGTTTGAACCATGCCCAGCTCAGTGCACGCGTCATCGAGGCCTCCGGCCTGCCCCTGGTCGGCTGGATCGCCAATCACCTCAGTGCGGAAACGGCGGAGGCCGAGGCCAATGTCCAGGCCCTCGTTGACCGCATCGACGCCCCCCTGCTGGAAACCGTGCCCTTCGAACCTGACCCCGGCCATGCCGGTGCTCAGGCCAGCCGATATTTGCTCAAGGCTTTAAGCCATTGAGCCGAGGCCATGTTCCTCGATCAAGAGCTTCAGTCGCCCCAGGTCGGCCCGTTCCATGGGTTTGCCATCCACCGGGCTCAACGGCGCCCAACGCACACCCTCGCGCGGGAAGATAACGGCTTCCAGCGTCACATCGCCCGCCACGAAACGCAGAGCGGGCATATCGCGGTGACTGTCGCGCCGCTCGCGCACACGGTGGTTCACGGCCTCGAACGGAATGTCGTTGTCCATCAGCCAGATCGTGACCTCATCGGGATCATCGGCGAACACGTGCAGATTGACATCAGAGTGCTCGGTGGCCGTACCGCGTAAGACGGACCCCACCAGGCGCGGCGAAAACCGCTCGAAGAAGCCCATGGCCTCAAGGGCCGTCTCGCGCAGCTCCCGCAAACGCGCCGTCTGCGCGTCCGCCCGGAAAAGGCGCTGATATTCGACCATCGCCTGCTCGATCTCGACGTTACGCGGAAGGTCCTCCCAGACACCGAGGCGCTCCGCGGCCTTTTGCTTGGCGATCTGAAAATCCTTGATCCCGCCCTCGACCATGATGCGCGCGGCCGCTTCCGCGACCTGCTGACGCTGGCGTGACACCCCCACACGCTTTTGCTGTCGCCCCCGCTCGCCGCCATCACGACGACCGTTTCGTGATCGCTTCATGGGGGGCTCAGAAAATACCCTGTTCGACGGGATTGGCCTCGGGACCGGCCTCCGTGGGCGGCCCGCCTGGAATCAGGGGCTGGGTTCCCGTATCGGGGTTGAACGTCGGCGCGGTGCCCGCGCGGAACAACTCGAACATGGCATCGGGATCGGACGGTGCCGCCGCCTCCCCCGTCTCCTTGTTGATGCGCGCACGCACGATGCCCGGCGGTTCCGGCAGGGCCATCTCGGGCATATCCCGCAGCGCCGTCTTCATGAATTCAATCCAGATGGGCAACGCCGCCCGACCGCCGGTTTCCGAAGCGCCCAGGGGTTTGATCTGATCGAACCCGACCCATGCCGTAGCGGCGATTCCCCCGTTGAAACCCGAGAACCAGGCATCCTGCTGGTCGTTGGTCGTTCCGGTCTTGCCCGCGAGATCCTCGCGCTTGAGCACCAGTGCGCGACGGCCCGTTCCCCGGCGAATCACATCCTGCATCATGGTGTAGGTCAGGTAGCCATCGGTGGCGGGTATGACACGGGGCGCCACGGGAAGTCCCACGGGTGTTTCCAGCGGTTCCGCCATGGCCGTCGCTTCGGTGCCGGACTCCTGCCTCGCGGCCTGAGCGCGTGCGGCCAGGGCCTGCTCCTCGCAGGGTTTGCACACCGTATCGGGCCGCGCCTGATGAAGAACGTCACCCGTTGCGCTCTCAACACGCTCGATCAACCAGTGATCGACCTTGAAACCACCATTGGCGAGCACGGAGAACGAAGTCGCCAGGCGCACCGGGGCGACCGCCGCGCTACCCAGGGCGAGGGACAGATCACGGGGCAGGTCCTCGCGCGGGAAACCGATGGCACTGAGAAAGTCCACCGCGTATCCGATGCCCACCTTGCGTAGCAGGCGGATGGAGACCAGGTTCCTTGATCGCACCAGGGCTTCGCGCAAGCGGGTCGGTCCGAAGAACTTCCCGCTGTAGTTCTCGGGGCGCCAGGTTCCCTCGAGGGCCTTGTCGTCGAACACCACCGGGGCGTCGTTGATCATGGAGGCTGGCGTGAAACCCTTGGTCAGCGCTGAGGTGTAAACGAAAGGCTTGAAACTGGAGCCCGCCTGGCGCTTTGCCTGCACCGCGCGATTGAACTTGCTGTTGTAAAAATCAAAGCCCCCAACCAGGGCAATAATGCCGCCGTCCGTCGGATCAATGGCCGCCAGTGCCCCCTCCACGGCGGGCACCTCGGCCAGGCGCCAGCGGGGCTCGGCCGCGGCGGGCTCCTCGCCCCCCTCCTCTTTCTCCTCCGAGGCCTTTTCCTTGGATACCTTTTCGGGGAGACGCTCGAGTCGGATCACATCGCCCGGGG
>JBMYTY010000066.1:0-7785 GCA_049604855.1 Gammaproteobacteria bacterium
TTGGTTTGCGAGGAGGGCGGGGTGTGCGGTCTGAACCGAGGCTTGGTCGCATAGTTGACAACGATTGAGCGGAGGAGCAACGTTTCGCTGGTCAAGGAGAGTTTTACGCCCTTCATATCTCCACATAAAGTAACGTCAATGAGTATCGAAAGGAACGTAGTGTGTCGCGACAGTTCACGCGTTGTGATGACGCGCGAGGGTTCGCGTTTGACGGTGATTCAGGAGAGGGAAGTGGTGAAGCAGGAGCGCATAAAGCGCAGTCACCGGCTCGGTTTCGGTCGGTCGATAAAAGCCTCGCTTGCGGTCGTTGTTTCATTCTTTTCAGTTTGGGGCGGAGGTTGAACCGGATTCGTTGGCACGATGCCTCAGGGCGTTGAGCACTGGAGCTGCGATGGGCGATCAGCGATGGACCTTGAAATCTTTGATGCCGCAAGGCGATAGGCTTTATTTGATGGCGGACTCACGATCTGAGCCACCGCCGGGTTTAGATTTCGCCGCGATAGCGAATCTGATGACTTGATTCGGGAGGGATGATGTCGGGTTCGAATGCCAAATTGGACATCGCGTTCGCTGTAAAGGGCGAACGCATGCCGCTAGATCATGGATACGCCCTGTACGGGGCGATCTCGCGCCTGTTGGAGGGGCCGGGCAAGCCCTGGCTTCATGAGTCCCACGAGGTGGGTATCCACGCCATTCGGGGGCGGTTCGCGGGGCGGGGCGTGCTCGCCCTCACCAGCCGTTCGGAGCTGGTGATTCGAGCCCCCGAGGACTGGATCGACCGTTTCCTCCCCCTGGCCGGGCAAGGGGTCGAGATCGAAGGTCATGCCATTGAGTTGGGGTTCCCGGTGACGCGGGGGCTGGTACCCACCACCGCTCTCTACGCCCATCGGGTGACGACCCGCAACGGCCAGGACGAGGCCCGTTTCGACGCGGAGATCGCCCGCCGATTGAGCGAGGAGGGCATCCGGGGGCGGCCGGTGCGTGGTCCGCGTCGGGTGTTCCGGGTCAGGGACAAGCGCGTGGTCGCCCATGCGCTGCTGATCTCGGAACTCGATGCCAATGAGTCGCTCTGGCTGCAGGAGCGGGGCCTGGGTGGTCGTCGCAAGCTGGGATGCGGGGTGTTTCTGCCGTGGACGCCGTAGCGACTCTGCTGGCCAAGTCCCCTCGCGATGGTGAGGAGAAGACGCTGGAGGGCCATATCGACGATGACCTGCTGGCCTTTGAAACCCTGTTCGGTGAACGCGCCTCACCCACGCGCTTTGCCCGGGAGTGGCTGCGTTTCTTCCGGCTAAAGGCGGAGGACTTCGACGTCTTCTGGGTCAACGGCATCGCGGCGCTGGGCCTGCATGACCTGGGCAAGGCCAATGATGGGTTTCAGGATGCCGTGCGCCATCGCGGTGAACAGGTCCTGCGTCATGAGCACCTGAGCGCTTTGCTGATCCAGACCCCGGCCCTTAAACAGTGGTTGGAAACCATCGAGGGTGTGGATGTCGACCTGGTGACCAGCGCCGTGCTGGGGCATCACCTCAAGGCTTCGGATCAAACCCTCGCCGCCAAGCACGGCGAACGCAATCGCGTGCCGTTCGGTGCGGCACACCCTTCAGTCGAGGCCGTGTTCGCCGCCCTGTCGAAGCGCCTGGAGGTTGCCTGCTCGACCCCCGACATGCCCAAACAGTGGTGCTACGAAGGGCACGGCGAGTCCATCGACCAACACGCGGACGCCATCAAGAAACGCTTTCGTCGCGTGAAGCGCGATCTGGGCAGGGATGCGTCCCGACATCGCCTGTTCATGGCGGTGAAGGCGGCTCTGATCGTGGCGGACAGTGCCGGCTCCGGTCTGGCGCGCGAGCGGCACGAGATCGGCGATTGGCTGCGTGAGGTGTTCGCCGAGGCGCAATGCCTGGATGCCGAGGCCATCAAGAGCAAGGTGCTCAGGCCCCGCATCGAAGACATCGAACGCGCGCGCGGTCCGGGATTTCGCTACCACGGCTTCCAGGACGAGGCCGCCAAGCAAGCCCGGCGCACGCTGATGATCGCCCCCTGCGGTGCCGGCAAGACCCTGGCGGCCTGGCGCTGGATCGCGGCGCAGCTGGACGCGTCGCCTAAGACCCATGTGGTGTTCCTCTACCCCACCCGCGCCACCGCCACCGAGGGCTTTCGCGACTACGTGGGCCATGCGCCGGAGACCGACGCCAGCCTGCTCACCGGTACGGCGGCCTACGAGTTGCGCGACATGTTCGCTAACCCCGATGACCCCCGCGACGGTCTCGACTATCTGACCGATGCCCGTCTCTACGCCCTGGGCTACTGGCCCAAACGGTTGTTCAGCGCCACCGTGGACCAGTTCCTGAGTTTCATGAAACAGAGCTACAAGGGCATCTGCCTGCTACCGGTGATGGCGGATGCCGTGGTGGTGGTGGACGAGGTGCACAGCTTCGACGTCGGCCTGTTCGACACTTTCAAAAAGTTCCTCGAACACTTCGATACCCCCGTGCTGGCCATGACGGCGAGCCTGCCCCAGGGCCGCCAGCGTGAGCTGGAGCGCTTGGGACTGGAGCTGTTCACCGGCGCCGGGCAGGAGGACCTGGAAGCGAGCGCCAATCAACCCCGCTACGGCGTCGAGCGCACGGATGTGGGAACCGCCGAGATCCGGGTCCGCGTCGCCGTCGCGGCGGGGGAGCGCGTGCTCTGGGTGGTCAACACCGTGGACCGGGCCCAGCAGCTGGCCCGGAGCCTGGCCGACCTGGACCCCACCTGTTACCACAGCCGCTTCACCCTGGATGACCGCAAGCGGCGCCACAACGCGGTGGTGGAGGGGTTCAGGGGCGACGCGAACGGAGGGCGCCTCGCCATCACCACCCAGGTCTGCGAGATGAGCCTGGACCTGGATGCCCAGATGCTGGTCAGCGAATTCGCCCCCATCAGTTCCCTCATCCAGCGCATGGGCCGCTGCAACCGTGTCGGGCGGCCAGAACCCGGACGGGTCTTGCTCTACGAGGCGCAAGCCGTGCTTCCCTACGATGAAGACGAGATTGCTCTTGCTAAGGACTTCGTCGATGAGATCGCCGGGGCGACGATCTCCCAGGCACGCCTGGAGGAATTGCTCGCCCGCTTCACCCAGGGGCAGGGCCCGGAGGCCGACCGCGGCCAGCCCTTCATCGACGACGGCCCCTGGGCCCAGTCCCGGGGCGAAAGCCCCCGGGACGCCGTGGATTACACAGTGCAGGCCATCCTGGATGGCGACCTCGCGGCGGTACGCGATGCCCTGCGTCGGGGCGCGCCGGTGGATGGCTACATCGTTCCAGTGCCGCGCCGCTTCGGCGAACGGGAGGCGAACCTGCCCGCCTATCTGCGCCTCGCCCCGTCCAGCCACTACGACCCCATACTCGGCTTTGTCGCCGACCCCCAGCAGTCAGATTTGGCCCCGGCCCAGGGAGGTGCTTCATGAACCCGGAAATGACCCTCTTGGATGACGGGCGGCTGCGCCTGGACTACGCCCTGCACGACCTGCCCTCGGCGCAACACAAGGCCGGTCTGGCGGGGATGGTGTTTCTGGCCAGGAGCCTGCAATCGCGCGCCGTGGAGGGTGGCATCGAACTCATCGATGTGGATGACGCCGGAGCCTGCTTCGAGTTCGGGCCCGAGCAATTGCGCGTGACCCTGGAGGACCTTTATGCGGCCCGCTGGCAGGAGCTGGCCTCGAAGAGCAAGTTCACCGGCAAGCCGCCCAAACGGATCGACGACGTACCCGTCACCGGCGATAACGCCGATAAGAGTCTCGTTTGCCGCCCAATGGCCCCGGCCATTGGCCACCTCCTGAAGGGGGTGGCACCCAGTCCGTGGCTGAAGCTGTGGCAGGACATGTTGTGGGCCGTGCTGAGGGCGCAGCCCAAGACACGCACGGATTACGAGAAGGTTGCCAGCAAGGAGCCCCTCGCCTTGCCCGATGCTGTCTGGAAACGACTGCTCAAGGTGCGTAAGGCTCGCGAGAAGGGGGGCTTGGTGACTGATTCGGTATCCGGTGCCTATTTTGTGGGCGCCCAGGCCAGAAACGCCGAAGGCGTCGCGTTTCAGGGCAGTGTGGAACTGAATCTCCTGCTCCAGTTCTGGACCCTGGTCACGCCCCTGTTCGTGCCCCGCACCGTGGACGTGAAGAACCACCGGACTACCGACCAAGGCTACCTCTTGGCAATCCCCGATGTGGCTGACTTGGCGGCCTTCGTCAACAACATCACGGCCTATTGGAAGGACCGTGGTCCGGAAATACGCGGCTACCGCCCCGAGCAGGCGGTTATCGACGTGCCCGTCGAGGGCGGCATGGAGTTCCTGCATGAGATGGCCCAGCGTCGCTCCGAGGCGGGTTTCGGACTCTCCGTGTCGGCCATCGATTGGTATCACTTGGAGAAACAGGGCAAATCGGTGCGCATGCACGGCCATGGCCGCCTGCCCGCCAATCCGAGCCTGCTCAAGCGCTACGAGGAGGTCCGCGACCGCCGCGCCGATCCGCTCTACAAGCAGCTGCTGATCGGCAACCTGATCGCCGAGCGGCCCTGGTACGAGGGGGCGGCGCGCCTGTGTTCCGGCTACCCGGCGGAATTTTTCATCCGGACACCCAAGACACCGCGTTTTTCCCGCTTTGGCGCGAATGCGCGCCGACGATTCATTGCCGTATCCAAGGATGCCAACCCAAAGGAGGACATTCCCATGTCTGATTCTTCAACAGCTGAAATCGATGATGAGTTGATTGCCCGGATCTACGACTTGGTTGGGGTTTACCTGCTCCATCGAGCTATCGAAAAGGGAAATATCAAGGAAAAGAAGCCCCCGAAAGATGGGAAGAGACGCTACCGCTACCCCAGGGATTATGGGGAGCGCCATGAAAATGGCGGTGTCGACTATCCGCAGGGATTTCGTGAGGCTGTGGAGAAGGCAGCCAAGGAGACCTTTCTTGCCATGCGCGGGCGAAACGAACGCGAATTCGTTACCTATTTCACGGGAACGATCTGTTCGGTGCCGCAGTTCTTTCGTGGTGAGCGCGGATTTGTTGCCGTCGCTACGGCCCTGATTGACAAGCACGAGTCCATCAAGGACGTCGCCATGCTCGCCCTGTCCGCCCATTCCTGGCTTGGCGGGGCGTCCGAAGACGATTCCACGCCCGCCACCGACAACGACGTCGCCGCCTGATCCCCAAGGCCAGACCGCAAAGGAGACACCTCATGAACCTGTTCGGCACCGTACTCACCCACACCGCCCCCAGCGCCAACTACCGTGGCGAATCCGCCGAGAACCGCGCCGTGATCCAGAAGATCACCATCGGCCGTTTCGAGCACGCCTTCATCAGCCCCGAGGCCATGCGCAACGCTCTGCGCGAGACGCTCAAGACCCTGGGCCTGCCCTGCAACCGCGAACGCCTGGGCGACGAGGAACAGCTCGCCGTGCGCTTCCAGGATTACCCCGACGAGGAGCAGTTCGCCGATGACTTTTTCATGGGCTGGCTGGTGGCGGCCAGCGGCAAGGACCGCGAGAAGATCCGCAAGGAACTCAAGGCCAAGGGCCGCGACCCGGACGCCTTCACCTTCAAGCGCGACTCCATCCTGCGCATGAACATGGCCGTCGCCCTGGAGCCCTACCGACACGACGCGGTGTTCACCCAGTCGCCCCTGGACGCCACGGACAAGGCCGTGAAGGAGCATGTGAACGACACCAGCTCCAACCTGTTGCTGCGCGAGACGGCCGTCACGGCCTACCAATACCCGTTCGCCCTCAACCTGGACGACTGCGCGCCCCATATGGACTGGACCCGCACCCTGCTCACGGCCATCGGCGAGCTCAACGGCGTCGCCGGCAACCACGCCCGCAGCTATTTCGAGATGGCCCCGGCCAGCCTGGTGCTGCGGCTGACGCCCCGGCTGGTGGCCGGTTACGACACCTATGGCTTCGCCATCGACGACGGCGAGCATCGGCTGAAGGACGTGGTCGCGGACATCATCAACGGTGACCTGCCCGGTGATGAATTCTTCCTCGGTGGCAAGCTGGTCAAGGATCTGGGCGACGATCAGCGGGCCGCCCTGGAGGCCGCCGGTGTCACCCTGGACCGCAACGCCCAGCGTCTGCTGGCCACGGTCGCCGAGCGGCTGTGAGGGGGCGGTCATGCTATGCCTGCATGTGCGTGCCCCGTTCGCGGCCTTCCGTACCTTCGCCGCTGGCAGCTTCCGGCCCAGCGCGCCCTTCATCACCTACTCCGCCGCCTACGGACTGTTCATGAACATCGCCGGCCGCGAGATGCGCGCGCCGGACGATGGCAAATCCGCCATGACCCGCATCGCCACCGGTCTGCCGGTGGTGGAGTTGGCCTTGGGGCTGGTTGGGGCACCGCCCACACGGCACGGCGTCTTCCAGCAGCTCCACAACTATCCCGTGGGCTCCAGCGGCAAGGAACACGCGAAGTTCACCTACGGAAACAAGCACAACATCACCCCGGCTCGGCGTGAGTTCCTGCGCGGCCTCAATGCCCTGATCGCCGTGCGTGGCGATGAGGCCCTGGAGACGGACATACGCGCGGGGCTGGATGGCGAGAGGCCGCGCTATGGTTTGCCCTTTCTGGGTGACAACAGCTTTCTTCCCGACCGCATCGAGATCGCGCCGGGGGCTGCTGAGGCTTTGTGGCTCGAACCCGCCGAAGGCCGGGTCCTCGACGATGAGGAGGGCGAGGCCATGCGTCTCACCCTCACCATCGACCGGGCCGACATGGCGCGCACCCGGTCCGGGCTGTTCGCCCCCGCGCGGCGACCGCGGGCCTTGGAAGATGTGGAAGCGGCGTCCTGGGTGGAGCTTGGCTATGCCTGAGCCCCTTGATTCAAGTGCCGCGAAGCCCGTCGCTCAGGGGCTCATTCAGGAATCGCACCCATCGGCTACAGTGATGCGAGCGACCCGGCAATGACCCGGGCGATTCGCGAACGAGGTGAACCCATGGCCACATCCATCCAACTTTCCCCCGATGACGAAGCCCGTCTGGACTTTCTCGCCAGCCAGACCGGTCGCACCCGGGCCTATTACCTGCGCAAGCTCATCGAGCATGGCTTGGAGGAAATGGAGGACTACTACTTGGCCGCCGAGGTTCGCGAGCGCGTTCGCTCGGGGCGGGAGGCGGTATACAGCTCCAGGGATGTGAGGGCGGATCTTGGCTTGGACGATTGATTACACCGATACGGCTCGGAAACAGCTGCGCAAACTTGATCGTGCCGCCGCGCGTCGGCTGGTGGATTACATGGAGCACGAGGTCGCGGTCCTTGATGACCCGCGCAGCCGGGGGAAGGGGCTGACCGGTCCACTGGGTGGGCTCTGGCGCTACCGGATCGGTGACATGCGGGTGATTTGCGATATCGAAGACGGACGTCTGTGCGTTCTCGTGCTGCGCCTGGGCAACCGTAAGGATGTCTATCGCTGAGCCTTGAGGGAGCGAATGGAGGATCGGGATGGTTGATGCGGCGGATGAGGACGGCGTAGTCCGGGTCATGGCCCTGCATGCGCTGGCCTATTGCGAACGGCTTTACTACTTGGAGGAAGTGGAGGAGATACAGGTCGCCGACCATCGGGTCTATGCCGGTCGGGCGCTACACGAGAACCTCCCCGAGCCAGAGGCGGAATGGGCCAGTGTCGTCATGGAGAGCGAGGGCTGGGGGCTGAAGGGCAAGGTGGATTACGCCCGCTACCGTGACGGCGGCGTGGTCGCCTACGAACACAAGCGCGGGCGTTCCAAGGGGGACGAGGCCTGGGCGTCTGATC
>JBMYTY010000067.1:0-7651 GCA_049604855.1 Gammaproteobacteria bacterium
CGCGTACTCGCGGGACAGATCACGAAAGCGGTCGTTGTCCGCCATCACCTCGGGGTCGGACAGCAGATGACCGACCTCCTCGTGGCGTTCCACCAGGTTTTCGAGCTTGGCGCGGATGGAATCTTTCATGGGGAGGGCGTTTATGCCCCGTCCCGGTCGGGCTTTTGCACGGCGCCCTCGCCCAGGTCGAGCAGATCGCGCGCCAGGTCCACATAGTCGGCCTGGCCCTGTTCCATGGCCTTGCGCAGTTGGATGCAGGGGGCGTGGGTGAGCTTGTTGGTCAGGGTGTTGGCGAGGAACTCCAGGGCCTCCTCCGCGGACTTGCCGTTGCGCAACAGGCGCTGGGCCTTGTCCAGTACCTCGTCGCGGGCGGCGTGGGAGCGCTCGCGGAAATCACGGATGGTGTCCACCGCCTCCAGACTGCGCATCCAACCCATGTAGTGGGCGGCCTGGGTCTCGACGATCTCGCGCGCTTCCTCGGCCGCTTCCTGGCGGGATTTCATGCCTTCCTGCACCACCTGTTCCAGGTCATCCACGGTGTACAGGTAGATGTCCTGCAGGTCGGAGCAGTCCGATTCGATGTCGCGCGGTACGGCCAGGTCCACCATGAAGATGGGGGCGTGCTTGCGGCGCTTGATGGCCTGCTTGGCCATGGCCTTGGTGATCAGCGGGTCGGGGCTGGCGGTGGAGGCGATGACGATGTCGGCCTCGGCCAGGTGGGCATCGATCTCGCCCAGGCCGATGGCGTAGCCCTGGAACTGCGCCGCCAGGTCGCGCGCCCGGTCGACGCTGCGGTTGGCCACGATCATGCGTTCCAGGCCCGACTCGTGCAGGTGACGGGCGGCCAGTTCGATGGTCTCGCCCGCACCCACAAGCAGGGCCGTCTGGTCGGTGAGTTCGCCGAAGATCTGCTTGGACAGGCTGACGGCGGCAAAGGCCATGGACACCGGGCTGGAGCCGATGGCGGTATCCGTGCGTACCTGCTTTGCGACGGAGAAGGTGTGCTGGAACAGCTTCTCCAACAGGGCACCGAGTACGCCGTTCTCCTGGGCCTTGCGGTAGGCGTCTTTGATCTGGCCGAGAATCTGCGGCTCGCCCAACACCATGGAATCGAGACCCGACGCCACGCTCAGCATGTGCCGCACCATGGTCTCGTTGTCATGGATATAGAGGTAGGGCGCGACCTTCTCGCGCGGCAGGTGATGGAAGCGGCTGATCCAGTCAATCACCGCCGCCGGGTTGTCCGACGCCGAATGCACGTACAGCTCGGTGCGGTTGCACGTGGACAGAATCGCGGTCTCCTCAACGCCGGGCGCGTCGCGCAACTGGCGCAGGGCATCGGCGATGTGCTCGGGCCCGAAGGCCACTTGCTCGCGGATGTCGACGGGCGCCGTCTTGTGATTCAGGCCAATGGCGAGGAGGGGCATCAAACATGCGATTAGGCGGGGTTGAACCGGCGAATTTTCCGGGATACGTTCGACCAACACAAGGCGGAAGCCCTGGCCAGCGTTGCGGGGTTCCCATGCAACCTTGAGCGCGGCGCATGGTCTGTGGGGGATGCCCGACCCGAATCCCGTACCTGCCGGATTCAAACAGAGCTTCCCTGGGCCCGCGTGCTGGCTATAGTGGGGCGGATGCCAAAGCTCCTGTCATGGCCTTCCGTCCAACGCAGCACGCCCCGCTGACGGGACTCGATAACGCGAACCAAGAGAGCGACCAAAGCCCGCCGTGAATCCCCATCTCACCACTCCGCGCACCGACCCCACCGGGTCCATATTCGCGCGCGCCCTCGCCGTAATGTTGTTCTCCGGCCTGTTGCTGTCCGGCGGTTGTGCCACGACCGGCTCAGAAGCGGACGCCGAGGCGGAAACCGTGGAGCAGTCTCCGGCCCAGGCCGAGGAGATCGCCGACGCGCCCGCGGAACCGGACTACACCGACCTCGACCCCGATATTCTCTATCGCCTGTTGCTGGCCGAGATCGCCGGTCAGCGTGGCCGCGTCGATGTGGCCATGCAAGAACTGGCCGCCGCCGCCTGGGAAAGTCGTGACCCCTGGGTGGCGCGTCGGGCGACGCGGACCGCGCTGTTCGCCAAGGACTACGACGTCGCCCTGATGACCGCCGAGCGTTGGCTGGCGCTCACCCCGGCCGATGCGGAGGCGCGCAAGAATGTCGCCCTGCTCAATCTGCGCAAGGGCAACTCCGACAAGGCCGCCGAGGTCATGGACGATCTGTTGGAGCAGTTGGCGGACTCACCCGCCCGGCGCTGGGACCTGGCCGCCACCATGCTCAGCCGTGAAAAGGACCGGGAAGGCGCGGTCGAGGTGATGAAGCTGGTGGTTTCCCGTCACGATGACGATCCCCTGGCCCACCTGGCCCTGGGGCGTCTGGCCATCGTGGCGCGCGACCTGGACCTCGCGCGGGCTGCGTCTGAACGGGCCCTGGCCTTGGATCCGGAATCCACCGAGGCCAAGGCCATGTTGGCCCGGGTGATGGCGACCCAGGGCGACGACGAAGCGGCCATCACGATGATGGCCGAGGTTGTGAATGCGCGTCCCGAGGATCAATCCTTGCGCATGAGTTTCGCGCGCATGTTGCTCGGGGCGGGGCGTAACGCCGAGGCGCGGGTGCAGTTCGAGCGCATCCTGGAGGATAGGCCCGAGGATGCCGATACGCTCTATGCGCTGAGTCTGCTGGCCCTGCAAAACGATGATTTCGATCAGGCCGGTGAGCTGCTGGAGCGTCTCGCCGGTACCGGTGAGCGCGTGGACGAGGTGAATTATTACCGCGGGGTGGTTGCCTCCAAGCGCAAGCAATGGGCCGAGGCCCTGACCTTTTTCGACAATGTGAAAGGAGGCGACCTGCACACGGAAGCCCGCTTGCAAGGGGCGCGCATGAACGCGGAGATTGGCGATATGGCGAGCGCGCGTGAGCAACTGCGAAGCCTGCGCGCCCGCCAGCCTGAGCTGTCCATCCGCGGCTACCTCTTCGAGGGCGAGCTGCTGCGTAAAAAGGGCATGGGTGGCCAGGCCATGTCCGTCTACGACGAGGCCGTCGGTCGCCATCCGGACAGCGTGGACCTGCTCTACGCGCGCGGCTTGCTGGGTGAAGCCGTGGGCCGGGTCGAAGTGCTGAAAACGGATCTGCGTCGGGTGTTGGAGTTGGATCCGGACAATGCCCATGCCATGAACGCCCTGGGCTACACCATGGCGGACATGAACGAGAATCTGGACGAGGCGGAGCGCTTGGTGCGCAAGGCCCTGGAGCTTTCCCCGGGCGAGGCCGCCATCGTGGATTCCATGGGCTGGGTGCTGTTCCGCAGGGGCAAGCTTGAAGAGGCGGAGAAGTTTCTGCGCGAGGCCTTGACCCTTCAGTTCGACGGCGAGATCGCCGCGCACCTGGGCGAAGTGCTCTGGGCCCAGGATCGTCGGGACGAGGCTCGTGCCGTGTTCGACGAGGCGCGCGAGCGCGATGGTGAGAACCCGGCCCTGATCGAGACCCTGCAGCGGCTCAAGTTGTGAGATCCGCGTTCCTGATCCTGCTGCTGGGGATGGCAATCCTCGGCGGCTGCGCCACGCCCCCGCCGCCCGCGCCGGACCCGGACCGGGCCGCGGATCTCCATGCGGCGCGCCTGCCCGCCCTTCAGGCACTGACGGACTGGTCCATCAAGGGGCGCATCGGGCTGTCCTCGGAGGTGGAATCCTGGCACGCGGATCTGCGTTGGCGGCAGAGCGAGGAGCATTACCTGATCAATCTCGCCGGGCCCTTCGGCCAGGGCCGGGTGAAGATCGAGGGCCGACCGGGCCTGGTAACGCTGGAAACCGAGGATCGTGTTTTCCGTGATCTCGATGCCGACCGGCTGATCAACCGCCGCCTGGGCTGGCAGGTGCCCGTTCGGGGTTTGAACTGGTGGGTGCGGGGCATGGCGTCTCCGCGC
The DNA here is from genome assembly GCA_049604855.1 of Gammaproteobacteria bacterium. GTDB lineage: Bacteria > Pseudomonadota > Gammaproteobacteria > JACKNK01 > JACKNK01 > JBMYTL01. The sequence continues at coordinate 3,936 of JBMYTY010000067.1, forward strand.
ATGGCGGATCCGCTCAGCCGGGAGTTCGATGAGCGGGGGCGGCTGCTGCGTCTCAGCCAGGGCGGTTGGATAGTGGAGTTCCTGCGCTACCGCGACGTGGACGGGCTGCAGCTGCCCGACAAGGTGTTTGCCGAGAATCCCGAGTGGAAGGTGCGCATCGTGATCGCGGACTACAAAGTGGGAAGTTAGGTACTTGAAGCGTGAAGCGAGCGGTCCGTGCAGCGGACGATTCTCCGGGTGGGGATGGCTGTGAGTGATCCATGGGGGCTTGAGTGGCCGGCACCGGCCAAGATCAACCTTTTCCTGCACGTGGTGGGGCGGCGCGAGGATGGCTTTCACCTGTTGCAGACGCTGTTTCAGTTCGTCGGTCTGAGCGACAGCCTGCGCTTCTCGCCCCGCGCCGATGGCGCCGTGCATCGCGCTGGGGGCCTGCCCGGTCTGGATGAGTCCGAGGACCTGGTGGTGCGCGCGGCCCTGGCCCTGAAACGGGAAACCGGCTTCGGCGGCGGCGTGGACATCCACCTGGATAAACGCATTCCCGCCGGGGGCGGTCTCGGGGGCGGCAGTTCCGATGCCGCCACCGTGCTGGTGGTCCTGGATCGGCTCTGGGACCTGGGCCTTGGGGTCGAACGATTGGCGGGGATCGGGCTGGGACTGGGTGCGGATGTCCCGGTTTTCGTGCGTGGACACGCGGCCTGGGCCGAAGGCGTGGGCGAGCAGCTGCAGCCCGTCGATCCTCCCGAACCCTGGTACCTGTTGGTGCATCCGGGGGGCTCGGTTTCCACCCCAGCCGTATTCAAAGACCCCAAATTGACACGTGACACCCCCGTGAAGACAATACGCGCCCTTCTGTCCGGGGCGGGTGTGTCCGGGGCGGGGCGAAACGATCTGGAGCCGGTGGCGCGACGGCTGAATCCACTCGTAGGTGACGCACTGGACTGGCTCGGCCGGTTCACGAATGCACGCATGTCCGGTAGCGGAGCCTGTGTGTTTGCGGCCTTCGACGATGAAGCCTCCGCGCGTGACCTCCATGCACGACTGCCGGATACCTGGCGCGGCTGGGTGGTTCGCGGCCTGAATCGTTCACCCCTGCACTCCATGCTCGCGACCGGCGTCTGATCGGGGCCCCCTGGTTTGTCCGGGAAGGTGCCCGTTTGGCGCTTCCGGGGGGGAAGATCATTGGGGTGTAGCCAAGCGGTAAGGCACCGGTTTTTGGTACCGTCATTCCCAGGTTCGAATCCTGGCACCCCAACCATTCACCGATCGGTTCGGGCGTCTCGCGACGCGGCGCCGGTCACCAACTCTCGGGATCATTGGGTGCCGTCGTGAAAAACGACCAGATGATGGTTTTCTCAGGCAACGCGAACATGCCTCTTGCGCAGGCCGTTGCCAATCATCTTGATCTGCCCCTGGGCAAGGCCCAGGTGGGCACGTTCAGCGATGGTGAGATCCAGGTGGAGATCACCGAAAACGTGCGCGGTCGCGACGTGTTCATCGTGCAGTCCACCTGCCAGCCCACCAATGACAACCTCATGGAGTTGCTGGTCATGGCGGATGCCCTGCGGCGTAGCTCCGCCGCGCGCATCACCGCCGTGATCCCCTACTTCGGATACTCCCGCCAGGATCGCCGCCCGCGTTCCGCGCGCGTGCCCATCACCGCCAAGCTGGTGGCCGACATGATCGCCACCGCCGGGGTGGACCGCGTGGTCACCGTTGATCTGCATGCCGACCAGATCGCCGGTTTCTTTGATGTGCCCGTGGACAATGTCTACGCGTCGCCCATCCTGCTCGGCGATGCCTGGCGCCAGAAACACCCCAACATGGTGGTGGTGTCGCCCGATGTGGGAGGCGTGGTGCGCGCCCGCGCCCTGGCCAAGCGCCTGGACGATGCGGATCTCGCCATCATCGACAAGCGTCGCCCACGCGCCAACGTGGCCAAGGTGATGAACATCATCGGTGAGGTCGAAGGCCGTACCTGCATCATCATCGACGACCTGGTGGATACCGCCGGCACCCTGTGCAAGGCCGCCGGGGCCCTGAAGGAACACGGTGCGAAGAAGGTCGTCGCCTACATCACCCATCCGGTGCTGTCTGGCCCGGCCGTGGACAACATCAGTGCCTCCGACCTGGATGAGCTGGTGGTGACCGACAGTATTCCGCTGTCCCCCGCCGCCTTGGGCTGCGGCCGCATCCGTCAGCTCAGCATCGCCAACGTGCTGGCGGAGACCATGTCGAGAATCCACAACGAGGAATCGGTCAGCTCCCTCTTCATCGATTGAGGGATACCGTTCACACACTATTCGGCGCGCACCCGTGGGGAGATTCCTCATGGGGGCGGGCCATAACCACGGACGCCGGACCTGGTCGCGGGTGCGGCGTCCTTTTTTGAAGAAAAGACCCGAGGTTAAACACCATGGCTATCAGCTTTGACGTAATCGCCGAGGTCCGTGACGTGCAGGGCAAGGGTGCGAGCCGCCGCCTGCGTCACCTGGACCGCGTTCCCGCCATCCTCTACGGAGGCGGACAGGACCCCGAAATGCTGCAGATCGTGCACAACGAGCTGTTGCTGCACTTGGAGCACGAAGCCTTCTACTCCCACATCCTCAATGTGGTCGTGGACGGCAAGAAACAGAAGGCCGTCCTCAAGGACGTGCAGCGCCACCCCGCCAAGTTGCAGATCCTGCATGTGGACTTCATGCGCGTGTCCGACAAGGACGTGATCAAGATGCACGTGCCCCTGCACTTCACCAACGAAGAGGCCTGCAAGGGCGTCAAGGCCGGTGGCATGATCAGCCACATGATGTCCGACATCGAAGTGCTCTGCGCCGCCAAGGATCTGCCCGAGTACATCGAGGTCGACCTGGCCAACCTGGATACGGGTGAGACCATCCATATGTCCGAGCTGAACCTGCCCGAGGGCGTGCAGATCCTGGCTCTTACCCACGGTGAGGACCACGACCACGACCTGGGCGTGGTCACCTGCCATACCAAGAGCGGTGCCGCCGTTGCCGAGGACGAGGATGAGGGTGCCGCCGAGGGCGACGCCGAGTAAGGTCCTCCACCATGGCGACGGGTGAGCCCATGCGCTTGATCGTGGGTCTGGGAAATCCCGGCCCAGACTACGACCAGACCCGGCACAACGCGGGGTTCTGGTTCGTCGATGAGCTTGCCCGCCGCCATGGTGCATCCTTCCAGAACGAAAGCCGTTTCCACGGCGAAGCCTGTCGGCTGACCCTGAACGGGCGCGACCTGCGCCTGCTCAAACCCATGACCTTCATGAACCGTAGCGGCCAGTCCATTGGCTCCCTCGCGCGGTTTTTCAAGATCCCCGTAGAACACATCCTGGTCGTCCATGACGAGCTGGACCTGCCACCCGGTAGCGCGCGCCTGAAGAAGGGCGGCGGCCACGGTGGCCACAACGGCCTGCGCGACTCCATCGCCCACCTGGGCAAGGACTTCGCGCGCCTGCGCATCGGCATCGGCCACCCCGGCCACAAGGACAAGGTGGTCGGTTTCGTGCTCAACCGCCCCGGCAAGGACGAACTGCCCGCCATCGAACGCGCCATCGATTCGGCCGCGGATGCGGCGCCGGATCTGGTGGCTGGCGACTGGGACAAGGCGGTTCGGGAGCTGCATTCGAGCTCCTGAGGGCGCCATTAAAGTTCGAAGTTTGAATTTATTGGATGTCCGCCGCGCGGACTCTCCTTTCCGCTCCG
>JBMYTY010000068.1:0-7584 GCA_049604855.1 Gammaproteobacteria bacterium
GCATCCACGCCAGCTCAGAGGCCGCGCCCATCACCGGCGGCAGTGCGTTCAACATCAAGGCCAAGTCCCTACGCCTTGGCGACTTCTCTGCCGCCGAGGTGTCCGCCTTGCTCGGCGAGCACACCGCCGAGACCGGCCAAGCCTTCACCTCCGAGGCGCTGGAACGGGTCTGGGCGCTGACCCAGGGACAGCCCTGGCTGGTCAATGCCCTGGCCTACGAGAGCTGCTTTGAGATACCGGCAGGGCGTGATCGCAGCCGAGCGATCGACATCGCGCTGATCGACCAGGCCAAGGAGAACCTGATCCTGCGCCGGGTCACCCATCTGGACCAGCTCGCCCACAAGCTACGCGAGCCGCGGGTGCGCCACGTCATCGAGCCGATGCTCGCCGGCACCGCACTTGACGCTGTGCCGGAAGACGATCGCCAATACCTGGTCGACCTGGGCCTGTTGCGCCGCACCGACGACGGCGGCCTGGTGGTGGCGAACCCGATCTACCGCGAGGTCCTGCCGCGCGCCCTGGCCTCCGGTCCGCAAGACTCCCTGCCCCAGATCCGCCCCACCTGGCTCAATGCCGACGGCAGTCTCAACCCCGAGCACCTCCTGGACGCCTTCATCGACTTCTGGCGCCAGCACGGAGAGCCGCTGCTCGGCAGCGCCCCTTACCACGAGATCGCCCCACACCTGGTGCTGATGGCCTTCCTGCAGCGCGTGGTCAACGGCAAGGGCACGCTGGAGCGCGAATACGCCATCCGCCGCGGGCGCATGGATCTGTGCCTGCGCTACGGCAACCAAGTCCTCGGCATCGAGCTGAAGGTCTGGCGTGACGCCGCGGCCGATCCGCTCCCCGCGGGCCTGGCCCAGCTCGACGGATACCTCGCCGGCCTTGGCCTCGACACAGGCTGGCTGGTCATCTTCGACCGCCGCAGCGATATCCCACCCCTGGCCGAACGGCTGGCCGAGACCACCGAGACCAGCCCCGGCGGCCGGGCGATCCGGGTGCTGAGGCTCTGAACTCGAGAACCGACATCCGGCTTCCTCGCCACGGATTTTGGTGCGCAGATGTGGCACGCGAGCCGCTGCGCACCACCAATCGGAAGTTCTTTTTCCTACTGCCTTCATCTTAGATCCGCACCGGAGCCGCACCAAAGCGCGAAACTGCGTAGTGTGTCCCCCAAGCGCTTACGCAATCGACGCTTGGACTTCAAAACCGTGGACTCAGTGTTGGGCGAAAACTGACGTGGGACCGTCGTTGGTCAGGGCAAGCACAGCGTAGGACTCGCGGCGGCGTTCTTCCATTCCCGGTGATCCGAGGGGCATTCCGGGTACCACTAGACCACGAATGTCGAGACGCGCGGCCAACATCTGCTTGATGTCCTCAGCGGGCACATGACCCTCCACGACGTAGCCTTCCACAATCGCCGTATGGCAGGCTCTCGTCTCCGGGGGTAAGCCTTGCTCGTCCTTGACTAAGCTGAGGTCGTTCAGGTCGATTGCGTGCACCAGGAAGCCGTTATCATCCAGATGATCAATCCATTTCTTGCAGCAGCCGCAAGTGGGTGTTTTGTAGACTGTGATCTCCCATTCCTTGGTCTTTCCCTGCCAAGCGCCAAAGGCAAATAGGACCGCCAGCGCCAAGGTGAATAGTGTGATCCAGTGGGCCTGCGGTTTTGGCGGGTTCGCTCGCATGTCTTGGCTCCGATTCACTCGCCTGGTTTCGTTTGCGTCAATGTCCCTGGTGGTGGTGATGGGTACCGTGCCATTGGGCGTAGATGGCCTCGGGCCAGCGCGACTGCATCCAAGCGACGACTGCTAGAGCATCTTCGTCACCGAGTTTGTCTTGCCACTCGGGGATCTTGCTTTGCTCGCCGTGACTGCCCCTCATGAAGCTGTCGCGAAGCTCGGATACCGGATGGTTCCACGCGTGTCCGGCTCCGTTCAGGGGCGGTGGCGGACGTGTTCCATTTGGCTGCAATCCCTGCCAGTCCTCCTCACCTTCCGCCTCGGCGCCATGGCATTGTGCACAGTAGCGCCGAAAAAGCTTCGCGCCGGTGGCGACCTGTGCATCCTGGTACCAGCGTGCTGGAACGGGGACACTCGATGGTAGGGCTTTGTCCGTCCAGCGTGCCTTGGTTTCCACGGCGTCCTTTTCGCAGGCCGTCAGCAACCAGGGGACGGCCAGGGTGACAATGACAGATCTCAGGGATGTGTTCATCGCGGGAGCCTATGGTTCAATGTTCGCCAATGCGGCGGACGGCATCGGTCGTGCTTCCTTCTAATGGACGGTGATCCGAATCCTTTCGGAAAAGAGGGGCGGGGCCTGGGGCTCGTGCTCCTCGTCGCCGAGCAACAGTTGCAGGCTGTGCTCACCCGGCGGCAATTCCAGCAACACCTCGGTCTCACCCCCGTCCAGATGGATGTGATGCGGGTCCCGGGGGATGGGCTCATCCATGTCCGGCAAGTCATCCCGATCGATGAGCAGGTGATGGTGGCCGGCGGTGTGACGACGCTTGCCCCTGGTCCCGGCAGGTGTGATGCCGAATCCCTCGATACCCATCCGAACCCGCACCGGGCTGGTGACGGTGGCACCGTCCGCCGGCTCGATGATGAAGACTCGGGCATGGGCCGGGGGGGTGTGGGCCTGCGCCAGTTGGAGGCCCACGGCGATGAGGGCTGCGCCCGCGAGTAACAGTGATCGCTTTTTCATGGTTGTTCTCCGATATGTGCGCCATGAGCCGCATTCATCCGCCGGGTTCGGCCCCCAGGATCGAACAACCCCGGGAGACCTGGTCCGGCGAACGGGCGGCGATGGATGACCGTCAGAACCAGGCACGGACGCCCAGAACGAACTGGATGTCGTTGGTCGATTCGCCCTCTTCACGGGCAAAATCGGCAGTGCTGCCAAGCTTTTGTTCCCAGTTGACGCCGATGTAGGGCGCAAACTCCCGGCGGATCTCGTAGCGCAGGCGCAACCCCAGCTCCATGTCCGTGAGGCCCGAGCCGATGCCCCGGACCGGATCTTCCTGGCTGTACGCGTGGAGCTCCAGCTCGGGAGACAGCACCAGTCGCTGGGTGAGCATGATCTCGTACTCCGCATCCAGCCGAGCGAACACCGCTCCGTTGCCGCCCGCGTACAGGCTGGCGTCCACCTCGAACCAATAGGGAGCCAGACCTTTCAGGCTGACGGCGAACCAATCCCGGTCCGCCTCGGGGCTGTAGTCGTGGCGCCAGCCCGCCTGGACATCCCAGTAGGCAGAGATGGCGCGACTGTAGAGGAGCTCTCCGGAGGCGGCCTCGGTGGTGCCGTCCACGTATTCGCCCTCGGTCTTGAACCAGAGCTTGTTGAGGTCCCTGCCTACCCAGGCATCGGCATCCCAAACCAGCGGATTTGACCCGTCCGCGGCCCGCCATTCGAGCTTGTCGATCATCAGCTTGAACAGTACCGGGTCGTCCTCGGCGTCGGCCATGACCACGGAAGAGGACAGCAGGCAGGACAGCGCTAGAGTTACTTGTTTTTTCATCGTCTTCTCCTTAGCTCACCACGACCTTTCGGAACATGCCCGGCATGTGATAAAGCAAATGGCAGTGGTAGGCCCAGCCTCCCCTGGCGTCGGCGGTGACCAGGTAGCTGATCTTGGCCCCGGGCTGGACCACTACCGTGTGCTTGCGTGGGATGTGCTTGCCGTCGCCGGTCTCCAGGTCGCTCCACATGCCATGCAGGTGGATGGGGTGGTTCATCATGGTGTCGTTGACCAGGGTGATGCGCATCCGCTCCCCGTAATTGAGGCGCACGGGCTCGGCATCGGCGAACTTGATGCCGTTGACGGACCACATGTAGCGGCTCATGTTGCCGGTGAGGTGCAACTGGATTTCGCGCCCGGGTTCGCGCGGGTCCGGCGTCTTGTGTCGATTGCGCAGATCGGCATAGGTCAGGACCCGGCGCCCGTTGTTGCGCAGGCCGACCCCCGGGTCGTCGAGGCGGTACTGGGCACCGTCCGCGAGCATGTCCACGTGGGGACCTCGCTCGGTCTTGGCGTGCACCACCGGTCGGTTGCTTCCGTAACCGGCGCGTCCGGACCCCATCCCGGAATGCGAGGTCTTCATGCCACCCATGTCGTGTCCGGCATGTTGACTGTGGTCCATCTTGCTCATGTTCTGTCCACCGTGCTGGCTGTGGTCCATCTTGCTCATGTCGTGCCCAGCGTGCTGACTGTGGTCCATCTTGCTCATGTCGTGCCCAGCATGCTCGTCCGGGCTCTTAGCGCTCATGTCGTGACCGCTATGGTCCATCGCCGACATGTCGTGACCCGCATGTGCGCCGCTGCTCATATCCATGCCCATGTCCATGTGTGTCAGGATGGGCAATGGGTCCATGGGAGGCACGGATGCCTTGAGTGACGGGTCGGGGGTCAGGGTGCCACGTGCGTATCCGGAGCGGTCGATGGCCTGGGCGAAGACGCTGTAGGCGCGGTCGGATTTGGGCTCGACCAGCACGTCCAGGGTCTCTGCCACTCCGATGCGGAATTCGTCCACCGTGACAGGCTCAACATCCTGGCCGTCGGCCGCCACGACGGTCATCTTGAGCCCTGGGATGCGCAGGTCGAAGAAGGTCATGGCCGCCGCGTTGATGAAGCGCAGACGGATCTTCTCCCCTCGCCGGAACAATCCGGTCCAGCCCTCGGCCGGGGTCTGACCGTTCATCAGGAAGGTGTACGTGTAGCCGGTGACATCGGACAGGTCCCGGTCCGACATGCGCATGTCATTCCACATCTGGCGGTCGTTCCAGGCCCCGGTGATCCCCTTCTGCTCGATGTCCCGCATCAGGTCCCCGAAGGTGCGCTCGTTGCGGTTGTAGTAGTGGCTGAGCTTCTTGAGCTTGGCGTAGACCCGTTGGGGGTCCTCGTCGGACCAATCCGAGAGCACGACCACGTAGTCCCGGTCGGCGCCATAAGGATCGCGGCCGCGCGGGTCCACGACGATGGCCCCGTACATCCCCGTCTGTTCCTGGAAGCCGGAATGACTGTGATACCAATAGGTCCCGGTCTGGCCGAGCTTGAAGCGGTAGTTGAAGGTCTGGCCCGGGGCGATGCCGTCGAAGCTGATGCCGGGAACCCCGTCCATGTGCTCGGGGAGGATGATGCCGTGCCAATGGATGGAGCTGGTCACCGGCAACCGGTTGGTGACACGTAGCGTCACCGTATCCCCCTCGCGCCAACGCAGCACGGGGGCGGGCACAGAACCGTTGATGGTGGTTGCCACCGCGGGGGAGCCGGTGAAATTGACCGGCTCCTGGCCGATGTCGAGCCGGAAGTCGGTGCCGCGCAGGGTGTCCGGTCCGCCGCGTTGGCCGGGCGCAGCGAACAGAGATGTGGGGCCTAGGCCGAGACCGGCCATGATGCCCCCGCTCGCCAGCCCCTGAACAAAGCGGCGGCGCGTCAGATCGGGCATGCCCATGGGCGCACCCGGATAGGGTTCTTGATTACTCATCGTTTGATCGTCCTGAAGTGTGAAAGCGGTTTTCGCAATGGCGTCGCGCCGATCCAGATGGATCTGGAATTGCCCCGGAGACCGAGGCCGGCGCACAGCGGTGCGATGCGATACGTTTTGAAAAATTGGAGAACAGACGGATCCGCTTCGGACCCAACAGCGGCAGAGCGCCGCCGCATTCAGCCCAGGACAGGACGGGGGGGACGTTCCGGTGGAGAGGATGAGTGGGAGACCGGGCCATCCTCGGGGAATGGCACGGGGATGACAGATCGCGGATCACGCAACCAGAGGCGATCACCCGGGAGCGTAACCAGCGCGCCGGCGCAGCTCCCACAACTCATGGTGCAATCACAGGTCTGGGAACAATGCCGGGGACTGGTTTCGGACGCGCAGCCTCCGCCTTCCCGGGTTTCTGGCGCACCCAGGGCGCGATGATCCCCCGCATCGGACTGGGAATGGCATTGATGACCGGCGTCGGTTGGACCGTATGCCGCGGCAACGGACGCCGGCCACTGTCCAACCGACAGGAGGACGCAGAGCAACAGGGTAAGAGACAGGCGACCTCTGAGCATAATGCCTAGCATATTAGTAGGTTTTTTCATCCGGTCAATGTCTCTTTTCGGTCGAACCCGCTGTCACATGCGGTGATCCTTCGCCGCCTCAGGCTGGCACTCAATGGGTGGCAAACACTTCCGTGTTGCCGTCATTGTCCAGGAGCATCACCTGATAACGCTGGGGATTCGGGTGTTCCATACCCGGCGACCCCATGGGCATGCCGGGCACGGTGAGCCCCTTGGCGTCCGGACGCTCGGCCAGCAGGCGCTCTATGTCCGCGGCAGGCACGTGCCCTTCGATGGTGTAGCCGTCCACAAGGGCCGTGTGGCAGGAGGCCAGCTTCGGCTCGATACCCGACATCTTCTTGATCATCCGCAGGTCCGAGAGGTCGGTGGTCTGCACCTCGAATCCGCTGTTGCGCAGGTGCGAGACCCACTTGGTGCAACATCCGCAGGTCGGGGTCTTGTAGACCATGATGGTTTGCTGTTCGTCCGCCATGGCAGGGGCGCTCAGCAGGGTGCCGCCGAGCAGGAGACTGGTCAGGATTGCGGTGGCTTTGGTCATGATTCGATCCTCGATGGTGTATTTGATGGTTGGTTGAAGGATTCAGGAGCTGCGCTTCTTACCGGCAAGGCCCAGCAGACTCAGGAGTCGGTTCGCCGGCAGATAGCCGGGCTGCAGGCGCCCGTCCGGCATCAGGATGGCCGGCGTGCCGGTCACGCCCAGCGCGATCCCCAGCTTGTAGCCCGCCTCCACCGCATCGGCCTCCTTGCAGTCACCCTCCCCGAGGGCACCGGAGCCCACGCCCTTGGCGATGTCCAGGGCACGGGCACGATTCGGGCTGCACCAGACCTTGCGCATCGTGTCGTAGGCCGCTCCCCTGGGCCCGCTGCGGGGGAAGGGGATGTAGGTGACGGTTACGCCCGCCCGCTGCAGCTCGGGGACCTCCCGGTGCAGCTTGCGACAGTACCCGCACGAGGTATCGGTGAAGACGGTGAGGCGTGCGCGTTCCCTGCCCTGGGCCGGGTAGATCACCCGGTCCTTGTCCGGAAAGTCCGCCAATGCGCTCAGCCGATCCCCGGCCCTGTCTCTTTCCGTGAGATTGGCGCCGGTCTCCAGGTCCAGGAGGCTGCCGACAAAGGCATGACGCCCGTCCTCGGTCAGGTAGACATACTCGGACCCGGCCTTGACCACGCGGATACCCTTTACCGGCGTCGACGCGCTCGGACCGATGTCCAGCTTTGGAAAGCGCTTGCGCAGCTGCCTGGTCGCCTTGTCCTCGTCCGACAGGGCCGCGACCTTTCGGAACAGGCTGCCGGGTTCCTCGTTGCGTTGGGTCCAGATCCCGTAAACTTCGTCCGTCCACTTGGATTGGAAATAGGCGATGGCCGCATCGATCTGCGCGGCGGAAAGTGTGTCTTGGAACGGAGGCATCGCACCGCCCAGGGGTACGCCCCCCAGGCGGATCTGCCTGCGCAACACGTCCAGGGAGTGGTGCCAGGCATGGGCGGTTCCGTTCAGCGGGGGCGGGGGATACTTGCCG
>JBMYTY010000069.1:0-7533 GCA_049604855.1 Gammaproteobacteria bacterium
CTCCGGTGAATCAGCGGTTGCCGCGCATGATATTGATGCCCTTGAGCAGGTTCAGCGCGCTGTACAGGGTGAAGTCGCGCTGCGCCAGGCTTTCGCTCTCCTCGTCGGAGTCTCCAGCCTTGCCGCGGGCTTTCTTCTCGTCCCCGTTGTCCAGGTGGCGGGACAGGTCCGCTTCCTTGACCCGCTTGACCTCGCTCTCCTCCACCTTGCTCACGGAGAGTGATTCCAGGGGAACATCGGGGTCGATGCCCTTGGCCTGGATCGAGCGGCCACTGGGCGTGTAGTAGCGGGCGGTGGTGAGCTTGACCGCGCTGCCGTTCTTCAGAGGCAGGATGGTCTGGACGGAGCCCTTGCCGAATGTCTTGGTGCCGGCGATCACGGCGCGTTTGTGATCCTGCAGGGCACCGGCAACGATCTCGGATGCGGACGCCGAGCCCTCGTTCACCAGGACCACCACGGGGGCGCCCTTGAGCACATCGCCGGGGGTGGCGTTGAAGCTCAGTCGGGAGGCGCGGTCGCGGCCCTCGGTGTAGACGATCAGGCCGTCCTCGAGGAAGGCATCGGATACGGCAACCGCGGCGTTCAGCACGCCTCCCGGGTTGTTGCGCAGGTCGAGGATCAGGCCATGGAGTTCGCCTTCGTTTTCCTTCACCAGGTCTTCGATGGCGCTGGTCACCCCATCGCCGGTCTTGGATTGGAACTGGGTGATGCGCAGGTAGCCGAAGCCCGGCTCCAGAATCTCGTTCTTGACGCTTTTCACCTGGATGACGGCGCGCGTGATGGTGATCTTGAACGGCTTGTCCCGGCCCTCACGCACCACGGTCAGTTCGATGTCCGTGTTGGGTTTGCCGCGCATCACTTTCACGGCCTCGCCCAGGGTCATGCCTTTCACCGGCTTGTCGTCCAGGCGGATGATCAGGTCACCGGCCTTCACGCCGGCGCGGTCCGCGGGGGTGTCCTCGATGGGGGCGATGACCTTCACGAAGCCGTTTTCCATGCCCACCTCGATGCCCAGGCCGCCGAACTCGCCGCTGGTGCCCACGCGCAGTTCCTTGAAGGCTTCCTTGTTCAGGTAGGTGGAGTGGGGGTCGAGGTGCGAGAGCATGCCTTCGATGGCGCCCTCGAGCAGGTCGGTGTCGGTCACCTCTTCGACGTAGTCCTTCTTGACGCGGCCGAACACGTCGGACAGCGTGCGCAGGTCGTCGATGGGCAGGTGCTCGATGGCGTCGTCGGCACTGCGCTCGGCCTGCACGATGGCGACCTGGGTCAGGGAAAAGCCGAGGATGATCCCCGTGATCAGGACTAAGGTGGTTCGCGTCATCGCGTTCATGAATGCTCCGGTTGCCGGTCCGGGGCTTCCGGGCGGCACTGTGGGTACCGCCGGTTCCGGCGGTTCGCGTTGTGGGATCATAGCCGCCGCATGGCGTCGGCGTAAGGCGAAGAGCCCCTGATTCAACGGGGGTGTGCGCCGGGCGGGCGATCAGCCCAGCTTGCGGCCCTTCACCTTCCTCAACCAGGAGACCGGGTTGACCGGTTTTCCCTTTCGACGCAGCTCGAAGTAGAGGGCGGGGCGGCTGAGGCCGCCTGAATCGCCCACCGAGGCCAGCGGTTCACCCGCTTCGACCCAGTCGCCTACGTCCTTGAACAGGCTCTGGTTGTGGCCGTACAGGCTGAGAAAGCCGTCGGCGTGCTCGACGATGATGAGCAGGCCCATGCCGCGCAACCAATCGGCGAAGGCGACCCGTCCGCGGGCGATGGCGCGGATCTCGTCGCCTCGTTCGGCACGGATCAGCACGCCCCGGTGGGACGAGGAGTACTGGCGCTGCAGATAGCCGCTCACCGGCCACTCCAGTCGGCCCCGCTGGGTCTTGATCGAGGCCGCCGCGCCGAGGTCTTCGGGGATGTCCTCCAGGGCGGTGACGATGCCCTGGAGCAGGCGCTCCAACTGGGCGTGATCGCGCTCCAGGGCGGCGATGGTCTCGCCCTTGTCGCGCAAATCCCGCTCCAGCCGGTCGAGCAGGTTTTCGCGTGCCTGGCGTTGCACCTCGAACTTGCGCGCCTGCTCGCGGCTGTAGCCCGCCAGTTCCGTCAGGCGGTCGGCCTTGATGCGGATGTCGTGGCGAAGGGTGTTGAGTTGATCGAGCTTGCGGCGGATGGACTTGACCCGTTCGATCCGGCTGCGTTGCAGATAGGCGTAATAGCCGATCATGCGGCCCACGCGCTCGGGGTCTTCCTGGTTGAGGAGGAGTTTCACCATGGGCTGGTGGCCCTGGGCGTAGGCGGCGCGGACGCTGCCGGTGAGGGCGGCGCGCTCGCCGTCCAGGGCCTGTTGCTGGGTGGATGCCTTGTTCTCCAGGGCGCGCATGGAGGTGCGGGTGCTCTTGAGCTGGGTCTCGGTGTCGCGCAGGTCCAGGTCGATCTGACCCAGGCTGCGTTCCAGGTCCTCCAACTGGTCGCGCACATCGTCACGGTGTCCGCGCGTGGAGGCGATGTCGCGGGTCAGGTCATGGATACGCGAGCGCAGGGCCTGGAGCTGGTTCTCGCGTTGGACGCGGGCCGCTTCGTCATCGGCCAGCGCGGCGGATGAGAGCCCCGCGCCCGACAGCAGGCCGATGATCAGAACCGCCGGAAGGCCGAAGCGCGGGCCACGGGCGCGCCGCATAGCCGCCAACAGGGCGATCATCAGCCCTCGGTCCCGGTGGCTTCGGCGGCCACGCACAGCGGGATGCCGGTCATCTCCCGGGGAATGGGCAGCCCCATCATGGTCAGCAGCGTGGGGGCGATGTCCTGCAGCGAACCGTCGTCGCGCATGGCGTCGGTATTGCCCACGCAGATCAGCGGAACGCGGTTGGTGGTGTGCGCCGTGTGGGGCTGCTTGTGGTCCCCGGAGCACATCTGCTCCGCGTTGCCGTGGTCGGCGGTGATGAGCAGTTCGCCCCCGGCGGCGTGTACGGCCCGGACCACCCGGTTGAGGCAGAAATCAATGGCCTCGATGGCCTTTACCGCGGCTTCGAACTTGCCGGTGTGCCCGACCATGTCCGGGTTGGCGTAGTTGCAGATGATGGCGTCGTAGTCGTCCGATCCGATGGCCTCCACCAGCTTGTCGGTGAGTTCGTCGGCGCTCATCTCCGGTTGCAGGTCGTAGGTGGCCACCTGGGGCGAAGCCACCAGGACCCGGTCCTCGCCGTCGAAGGGCTCTTCGACACCGCCATTGAAGAAGAAGGTGACGTGGGCGTACTTCTCCGTCTCGGCGATGCGCAACTGGTGCATGCCGAGCTCGGACAGGTAGGCGCCGAACACATTGCGCAGCCGCTCCGGGGGGAATGCCACCGGGATATCGAAGTCCGCGTTGTACTCCGTGAGGCTGACGAAGGAGGTGAGCTCCGGCACCGAGCCCCGGTCGAAACCGTCGAAGTCCGGCTCGATGAAGGGGCGGGTGATCTGCCGGGCACGGTCTGAGCGGTAGTTCATGAACACCACCACGTCGCCATCGTTGATGGTGGTGGTCGAGCCGTCGGCGGCGGTGATCCGCGTGGGTTTGACGAACTCGTCCGTCTCGCCGCGCGCGTAGGCGGCGTCCAGGGCGGCCTGCGCGGAATCGGCGCTGAACTCGGCCTCGCCATGGGTCATGAGGTCGTAGGACGCCTTGATGCGCGGCCAGCGATGGTCCCGGTCCATGGCGTAGTAGCGCCCCACCACGGATGCGATCCGGCCGGTGCCCAACTGCGCGAACTGATCCTCCATGGCCGTGATCGATGCGCGGGCGGACTGGGGGGGCGTGTCGCGGCCATCAAGAAAGGCGTGGACGGCCACGTCGCGTGCACCGCGCTCGACGGCGAGTTTGACCATGGCGTGGATGTGTTCCTCGTGGCTGTGTACCCCGCCCGGCGACAGCAGGCCCAGGATGTGCACCGTGCTTCCCTTGTCGATGGCCTGGTCGACGGCATCGGTGAGCGTCTGGTTGGTGAAGAACGATCCGGTGCCGATGGAACGGCTGACGCGGGTGAACTCCTGGTACACCACACGCCCGGCGCCCAGGTTCAGATGGCCCACCTCGGAGTTGCCCATCTGCCCGGCGGGCAGGCCGACATCGGCGCCGGAGGTCTTGATCAGGGTGTGCGGGTGTTCACGCCAGAGCCGGTCCCAGGTGGGGGTGTTGGCCGCCAGAATGGCGTTGTACTGACTGTCTTCCCGATAGCCCCAGCCATCGAGAATGACTAGGCAGACAGGTTTGGGGCGATGCGCCATAAGTGGTTAATGCTTGGTAAAGGAAGGATGAAATGAGGGTAAGGCCCAAACAGTATTAGAGCATCAGAGCTTTCGGGAGCGCTAAAAAACAGTATGATTCCGCCGCGTATTAGCAATGAAGACAGGCAGATAGACCACCTATGGATCGCTGTGTGACGGGCAATTGTGCCGATAGCAAGTTCTCGGGCATCACCGCGGACGGTGATGTGTTGATGGTTCACGACGGGGAGATCGATCGCGCATCGCGTTCCCTGAAGGCCATGTCCCACCCCTTGCGGCTGAAGATTCTGTGCACCCTGGGTGACCGCGAGGTCAGCGTGCAGGACATCGTGGACGAGGTCGGAACCTCGCAGAGCAACATCTCCCAGCACCTGGCGATCCTGCGTGACAAGTCCATTCTCGCGGCCCGCAAGGACGCCAATCGCGTGTACTACCGGGTCAGTGACTCGCGCACCCTCAAGCTCATCAGCATGATGCGCGAGGTGTTCTGCACCAGCGCGGCCTGATAGCCTGCGCGGCCGCCTGACGGCCATGTCGGCCCGCGCCACGCCCCTCGTTGCGTGCGCGTCTTCGCCGCCGGTGGCCCGTCGCGGCCCCATAGCCGGGTCGGCCCGGTGCATCCCATCCAAGAGATCTTTCCATGGATCGAGTCATCGAATTCATCGGTAACCACGCCATGCTCGCGGGCGCCTTTGTCGCCGTGCTGGCCATGCTCATCTGGCACGAAGTGCGGCAGCGTGCGCTGGGCGTCAACTCCGTATCCGCCGCCCAGGCCATCGGCCTGCTCAACGATGAGGACGCCCACTTCCTGGACGTGCGCGAAGCCGGTGAACGCAAGGCGGGCTTCATCGCTGATTCCAGCCACATTCCCCTTCCGTCCCTGACCAAACGCATCGACGAGCTGAGCAAGTACAAGGATCGGCCCATCGTCGCCTATTGCCGGTCGGGTAGTCGCTCGGGCTCCGCCTGCGCCCAGTTGCGCAAGGCCGGGTTTGAAAACATCCACAACCTCAGCGGCGGCATCATGGCCTGGCAGAACGCCGACCTGCCCATCACCCGCAAGGAGCCCAAGCGGAAGAAGGGCTGAGGCCCCGCCGGGCCCGCGTCCCCGTCGGCGCTGCCGGGCCCGCGCCCGATTCGAACCGGCACCGGGTATGCCGCGAGCGCGCCCGGGCCGCCAGCACTTGATCCAAACCATAAGGAAGACGCAGATCTTCCGAACTCAAAGCGAACCGCACCGGCGGCTGTGCCGGGCGCAGCCCATCAGGGGGGAAACCGTGGCCGAAATCGTGATCTATTCCTCGGGTGCCTGCCCGTATTGCAGTCGCGCCAAGCGCCTGCTGGAAAACAAGGGCAAGCCCTACACCGAGATCCGCGTCGACAAGGAGCGCGGGATGCGCGAGGAGATGGAGGACCGCAGCGGGCGAACCTCCGTGCCCCAGGTCTTCATCGATGGCCGTCATATCGGCGGCTACGACGATATGGCCGATCTCGACGCGCGCGGAGACCTGGACCCGCTGTTGGCCTGAATGCCATGAGCGACGCTATCCACATTCCCTGTCCCCATTGCCATGGGGTGAACCGCGTCCCGCGCGACCGGGACCCGCTCAAGGCCCATTGCGGCCGCTGCAAGCAGGACCTGTTCACCGCCAAGCCGCTGGCCCTGGACGAGGCCAGCTTCGCCACCCACGTCGAGCGCGGTGACATCCCCGTCGTGGTGGATTTCTGGGCCGCCTGGTGCGGTCCATGCCAGATGATGGCACCGGGTTTCGAGGCCGCGGCCGCCGAGATCGAACCGCGCGCGCGCCTGGCCAAGGTGGATACCGAGGCCAACCAGGGCCTGTCCCTGCGCTTCCAGGTGCGCAGCATCCCCACCCTCATCATCTTCCGCCAGGGGCGCGAGAGCGCCCGCGTCTCCGGAGCCCTTTCCCAGCGGGATCTTGTGGGCTGGATCAATCAGAATATCTGAGCTCCCTTTTCTTCACCTTTGCCAATGAGCCCATCGCCATGACCGACGAAGCCAACGCCCCCGGACCTGAATTCAAGATCGAGAAGATCTACCTCAAGGACATGTCCTTCGAATCACCCGTCAGCCCCGGCGTGTTCCTGAAGGAGTGGAAGCCCGAGGTGGACTTCCAGATGAACGCCGAGCACACCAACCTCGACGAGAACACCGTCGACTTCACCATGAATGTCACCGTCACCGTGAAGAACGGCGAAGACACCGGCTTTCTGGTCGAGGTCAAACAGTCCGGCGTGTTCACCATCCGGGGTTTCGAGGCGCAGGAGCGCGACGCCATCCTCAACGTCGAATGTCCCACCATCCTCTTCCCCTACGTGCGCGAACTGGTGTCCGAGGCCTCCGTGCGCGGTGGCTTCA
This sequence comes from Gammaproteobacteria bacterium, assembly GCA_049604855.1. GTDB lineage: Bacteria > Pseudomonadota > Gammaproteobacteria > JACKNK01 > JACKNK01 > JBMYTL01. Next base: position 6,629 of record JBMYTY010000069.1, read on the forward strand.
TGCCCCTGACCCTGCAGCCCATCAGCTTCCAGGGCGTCTACGCCCAGCGTCTGCAGCGCATGGCCGAGGAGCAGCAGGCCGCGACCACCAACTGATCCGGCCCCCATCATGGCAAGTATCGGAGTTCTCGGTGCCGGTTCCTGGGGAACGGCATTGGCCGTCCACCTGGCGGCCGCGGGTCACCAGGTGGTCATCTGGGGCCACCTGGTGGACCACGTCGATCGGCTACGGGCCGACGGCAGCAACGAGGAATTCCTGCCCGGCGTGCCGTTTCCACCGACCCTGACCGCCAGCTCCGATCTTGCTCAGGCACTGGAGGCCGACGAACTGCTGGTCGTCGTACCCAGCCAGGTGTTCCGCCCGGTGCTTGAACAGTGCCGGGTCCGCCCGCCCACGCGCATCGCCTGGGCCACCAAGGGCTTGGAGTATGAAGGCGCGGGATTCCTCCACGACGTGGCGCGCCAGGTCTTCCCCGATCTGGAAGCCCTGGCCGTGGTCTCCGGCCCGACCTTCGCGAGCGAAGTCGCCCGCGGCCTGCCGACGGCACTCACCGTGGCCTCCGACCAGGCCGATTTCGCCGGCCGCTGGGCTGCTCTTCTGTCCGGTCCCAGGTTCCGTGCCTACACCGCCACCGACATGGTGGGCGTGCAACTGGGCGGCGCGGTGAAGAATGTCCTGGCCATCGCCGCCGGTGCCTCCGACGGCTTGGGCTTCGGTGCCAACAGCCGCGCCGCGCTGATCACCCGGGGCCTGAAGGAAATGATGCGCCTGGGCCAGGCCATGGGCGCCCAGGCCTCCACCTTCATGGGCCTGGCCGGCCAGGGTGATCTTGTACTCACCTGTACCGACGACCAATCCCGCAACCGCCGCCTGGGCCTCGCCCTGGGGCGGGGCGAAAGTATCGA
>JBMYTY010000070.1:0-7487 GCA_049604855.1 Gammaproteobacteria bacterium
AGCAGCGCCGTGGCGCCAAGCCCGATCAAGGTGGTCGTGTTGTCCGTGACGGCGGATGTTGGCGACACCGAGGTGAGGGTGGGGGTGTTCTACGCCGGCGTCATCGCCGGGTGTAACTGCGCCGATGACCCGACCCCCATGGACGAGGAGAACGAATATTGCGAGCTACGCCTGCGTTTCGGGTCGGAGGGTGTGAAACCCGAGTTTGAGCTCCTGGATTGAGGGGGGCGGGGCTTTGTTCAGGGTTTGGAGTCTGATTCCGGCGCCGACCCGGCTGGGTAACTGGAGAATAGATCTCGATCTGACCGCGCGCAGCGCGTTCCCCTTTTCGATGCGCTGACCCCTGGGGGCTCCATCCTTGCGCGTGACGAATAATCGCCCCTTCGCCTGAGTCTCAGCCGGGTAACACGCGGCGTGGATATTGCTAGGTTAAAAGACCCTCAGGCCATCTCGTCCCTGCCCTATGACCTTTGTCCGTTTCGTGTTTGTACTCCTCTTGCTGTCGGCCTGGCCCATGTCCAGTGCCTTGGCCCTGCCGCTGGTGGGAAGTACTGATGCGGGACAGGAGTCGGCAACGGTCGCGGATGAGGCGGAGCTCAAGGCGCTGATCAAGGCGCTGGAGAATGACGACGAGCGCGCGCGACTGATCAGGCGGTTGCAGGCGCTGAGCTCGGTTCGGCAAGCGGAAGAATCTGAAGGCGAGGGCGTCAAGACGGCGGCGTCGGAGGCGGTCGCGTCACTGTCGCGTCGGGTCGCGCGGGTGGCTGAGGCGGCGGATTCTCTGGTGGACACCCTGCGGGCCACGCCGGTTGGTCTGAAAGCCGTGGTCGATGCCTTGTCGGACCCGGAGCAGCGTGCCCGCTGGTTGACCATTGCCGCCCGCCTGCTGAGTGTGCTGGGGGCGGGCGTCATCGTGGCTTGGTTGGTGCGACGGATGATTTCCCGGGGGCGCAAGAGCGACCCGGGTGAGTGTCGTACGCGGCCCGTCTGGTGTCGCCTTTGGAATCAGAGCGTTGGTCTTATTCTCGACATGCTGCCCATTGCGGCCTTTGCCGCCGCCGCGTTCGCCGTTCTGGCCGTGGTGGACCCACGGCAGGAGACCCGATACGTGGCGGTCATCCTGATCAACGCCGCGCTCGTGGTGCAGGCGACCCTGGCTTTTGCAGGTTTCTTTTTCGCACCCGGGCGCACCCGGTCCAGGCTGTGGGAGTTTGGGGATGAGACCGCTCACTACCTGTACCACTGGGTGCGTCGCTTGGCCGGAATCGTCGTGTTCGGGGTGGCGACCCTGGAAGCGGCCCGCTACCTGGGGATGGAGGCGGGGGCGTATCAGATGCTCCTGCGTCTGCTCGGATTGCTCATTCTGGGTTTGTTCCTGGTGCTCATCGCCCAGAACCGACAGTCGGTGCGGCGCGCCATCGCGGGTGAGGACAAGCCGGTTTCGGGCGGGACGGAGGAATCCGGCGACGACCTGGTCAGCCTGGACATCGGGGTTCGCATGACTACCGTGCGGCGTGGTTTCGCCCGGGTCTGGCACCTCATCGCCTCGATCTACGTGATTGCCGTATTCGGTATCTGGACCCTGCGGGTGGAGGATGGCGCGCTGTTCATCGTCCGCGCAACGGTGCTCACCCTGGTAATCGCCGCTATGGCCCAGGTGCTCATGCGCGGGGTGGACCACCTGCTGCGCCGGGGGCTGCGTCTGAACGACGACCTGCGTGCCAGTCTTCCGGGCTTGGAACGGCGCCTGAACCGCTATTTCCCCCTGTTCGCCCGCGTTCTGAACCTGATTCTCGCCTTTTTCGCGGCGCTGCTCGTACTCGACGTCTGGGGCCTCGATGCCCTGCATTGGCTTACCGAGGGTGCCGGACGGCCACTGATCAGTGCAGGCATCAACATCGCGCTCATCGTCGTGTTGGCCCTGTTCGTTTGGGAGCTGGCGGGGGGTGCCATAGAGCGGCATATCGCCAATTCCGGGACGGACCTCACGCCCGGTTCGACGCGTGCGCGCACCTTGCTGAGCGTCGCCCGGAACGCGCTCATCGTGACCCTGTTCATTGTCACCACGCTCATGATCTTGTCCGAGCTGGGCATCAATATCGCACCCCTGCTGGCCGGTGCCGGGGTGCTGGGCCTGGCCATCGGATTTGGCTCCCAGCGTCTGGTTCAGGACGTGATCAACGGCGCCTTCATCCTCTTCCAGGACCTCATGGCCGTCGGGGATGTGGTCAAACTGGGCGACACGGCGGGAGTGGTGGAGGCCCTGTCCATCCGCACGGTGCGGCTGCGCGACCTTTCAGGCACCGTGCATACCATTCCGTTCAGCAGTATCGACACCGTGAGCAACCTGACCCGGGAGTTCTCCTTCCACGTGTTCGACCTCGGCATCGCGTACCGTGAAGATGTGGACGAGGTTGTGGGCCTGATCAAGGAAATCGGCGAGGAACTGCGAGCCGATCCGGTCGTGGGTCCGCTCATTCTTGATCCTTTGGAGGTCTGGGGCCTGGACCAGTTCGGTGATTCCGCCCTGGTCATCAAGGGCCGCATCAAGACCAAACCCATCAAACAGTGGCAGGTGGGCAGGGCCTTCAACCGCCTGGTGAAGCAGCGCTTCGACGAACGCGGTATCGAGATCCCGTTCCCGCACCGCACCATCTACTTCGGCGCCGAAAAGGATGGTGGAGCGCCGCCTGCCTACGTACAGCTTGATGCCATGCGCGGGGCGATTGCCCGCGCGGCGGAGTGAACGACGGCTCAAGGCCAAGAGCCCGATTCTGGGTTTGATGGCGGCTGCGCCGCGCGCATCGAGATGCGTACTCCACGCTTCGTTCAGGGTTTGGTGCGTAATTCCGGCACCAGCCCGAATACCTGAGTGGAGTACAGATCTCGATCTGTCCCGCGCCCGGCGCGTTCTTCGGGGTTGGAAGGCGGCCTGGGGTACTCGAGCGTCGTTTCAAGTGGTACGTGGACTGTATCGGGCGAGCAGTTCGTCGAGCTTGGTCGCGCTGATGGGTTTTTCGCAGAGCTCCAGCATTCCCGTGCCTTTCGCCAGTGGGAGGTATTCCTCGGGCCTTGTATGGGTGATGCCCACGATTGCCGGAATCTGTTGTTGCGGTCGTTCCAACATGATTCCGACACTGGCTTGGAAACCATCGGTATGGGGCATTCGGCAGTCCATGAGGATGAGATCGAAGCTACCGTTGCGGCATGCCTGTAGCGCCTCCTCGCCGTTTTCCACGACGGTTACCGAATATCCGCGCTCGCCGACCATGGTCGCCAGTGTCTGCCTGCTGAGTGGGTCGTCGTCCGCGATCAGGACCTTGTAAGTGAAACGGACCGGCTCGACGGGAAGTTGATGGAGCCGAGCGCCGGGTCCGGTCGGAACGCTGAAGTCCCCTTTTTCGAGCGCTTGTGTCAGCTCATGCGCGGCATGCTCCAGGCGGCGCGTGGCCGCTGATAGGACCAACGGGGCTTGTTCGACCACCAGATGCATCGCGGCGGGCAGTTTGGGGCCGCGTCGCTCGGCGCGTCGGAGCACATCGTCGAACTCAGCTTCCAGCAAGGCGCACATGGCTCGAAGCTGGCGCATGGCTATGTGGTGGTCGCGCATGAAGCGGGCAATGGCAAGGGACGAGGGGTCGGTATCCGCGCGACCGGGGGTCGTCCGTTGCCGCTGGTCCGGCCTGTTCACGGTTGCGGAGCGCGGGGGGCGTTGTTTTCTTCCGTCCATGGATCTGGAGTTTCCGAGTGAGCTATCAATGCACAGGCTTGGAGGTGTCGCTCGAAACCGGTGCATAGCCCGAGACGTAACGCTCAAGAAGATGGTCGAGTGTTTGCCCGGATAGGGGTTTCTCGGCCACTTCGAGCATTCCGGCATCGTAAGCGGGGGCGCGGTATTCCTCGGAGATTCCGTGCGTAATGCCGACGATGGCGGGCGGAAACCGACCGTAGTCACCGAGCAGAATCGCGAGCGAGGTCTCGTAGCCGTCCATCTCGGGCATGCGACAGTCCATGAGCACGAGATCGCAGTCGTAGGCCTGCATCAGTCCCAGCGCTTCCGGACCGTCTTTGGCGGTCACGACCCTCAGGCCGCGTTCCAAGATCATCGCGGACAGCACCGAGCGGGCGATGATGTCGTCGTCCACCACCATGACCCGACTCGTCGGTTGCAAAGGGGGCACGGGAAGTATGCCGCTCAGGTCGGGTTCGCCCCCGCGCAGGGTTTGGTAATCCTTTGCCAGACGGGCGGCCGCATAAGCCGCTCGGCGCGCCGAACGGGACAGCAAGCGCGGTGCCCGCTCCAGTCGTTGTCGCATGATCTTGGGCAGTTTGGGGCCGCGCTCCTCGGTGCGTTCGTCCAGATTGCGTGCCTCGCGAGCCAGAATATCCGCCATGGCGTGTATCAACTGCATGGCCATCCCATGCTCGCGGGCGAACGCCTCAAAGGCTTGGTCGAGTTCGTTGGCGGGGGAGGGGTCTTGGTTTTCGTCATCGTCCATTGCAGTCGCTCCATGTAGGTCGGCGCGAGCCTACGTGAGGGGCCGATGACGAGGGAATGGTGATTTTCGGAAGTTTTCCACACTCCGGTGTTTGGGCTCAGGCCTCCCGGGCCAGGGCGGCGAAGAAGGCTTGCGTCACTCGCGAGAGCGCGGCGGTTCCGTCACGCGCGGCGGCGCGGTCGGCGTTTCTACAGGCGCGTTCGAGATGGTCGCCCGCGTACTCGAGTTCCGTGATTCCGAGCATGCGGCCCTGCCCCTTGAGGGTATGCGCGAGCAGCCCCAACTGGTCGAAATCTCCGGCGTCGAGCAGCGGTTCCAGGCGGTCGGCCACGCCATTGTTGCGCGCGAGTAGCTCAGCGGCACTGCCTTTCAGAACCTCGGGTCGGGTGCCGATGCGTGCCGCCGCCTTGGCCCAGTCGATCTCCAGGTGGGTGGGATCCGGGGTGGGATCCGGGGTGCTGGCCGACATGCCAGGGTGGATTCGCGGGCTGGGTTCCGAGGCGGGGGCGCGCGGCGCATCGGCCCGTGGGGGGAAGGCAGTGTCGCCGCGCGGAGAGGAGTGCGCATTGTCGAGTGAGCGCGCCAACAGGGACTCCGCTACGCGGATCAGGCTCTTGGTGTCGATGCCCTTGGCCACGATATGGTCCATGGTCGACGCCTCCGCTGGGTCGAAATCGCTTGAATCCGCCCCGGACAGGCCGAGTATGGGTAAATCCTCCCGCTCCGGGATGGCGCGAATGCGGCGGGCCAGCTCAAAGCCATTCATGCCGGGCATCTTGATGTCGGTAATCACGATATCGAACGCTTGGGCCTCAATCAGGGCCAGCGCATCGACCGGGGAGCGCGTGTCAACGATCCGCGCCCCGCTGCGTTCCATGGCCAGATTGAAGAGCGTGCGCGCCGTGTCGGAATCATCGACCAGCAGCAGCCGCCGACCATTGAGCAGACCTTCCGCGTGGGCATGTTCGCGATGATCGATCCGTGCCTGTGTGAGCGCGCGCAGAAAGCGTTCGCGGCCACAGGGTTTGATGATCAGGGCATCCATGCCCGCGCGTCGGGCCCGGGGCCGCGCCAGGAACTCAGGTTCGGAGCTATGCGCCACGATCAGGCAGTCGGCGACCTGGGCACCCGCCTCGCCAGCGCGGATCGCGCGCGCCGTCCGGTAACCGTCCATGACGGGCATGTTCAGATCCAGAATCAGCACATCGGCGGGTTCGTGGCGCAATACCTCCAGTGCCTCGACCCCATCCTTGGCGGTGGACATGGACACACCGACATCCGCCAGGTGGGCCCCCGCCAGGGCGCGCGCCCCGGCGTCATCGTCCACGACCAGGATATGCGCGCCCCCAAATGCCTCGTGCGCAGCCGCCAGGGTGGCGGCCAGGTCCCGCTCCAGCTCCGCCGCCGCAATGGTGGGAAAACGCAGCTCGAACTCCGTGTACTCCCCCAGGGATGAACGACACACGATGTCACCGCCCAGGGCACGCATCACCCGACGACAATAGGGCAGCCCCAGACCCGTGCCGCCACGCTTACCGACACTGTGAAAGCCATCAAACAAAGTGGGCAGCGCGTCCGGCGCGATGCCCGGCCCGGTGTCGCGGAACAGCAGCCGGTTGGCCTGCTGGCCGGGTTCCAGGCTTATGGTCACCTCGGCATCGGGGTGAGCGGCAAGGTAATAAAAGGCGTTCTTCATGAGATTGAAAAGCACGAAGACCACCGAGGTGGCATCTGCCTTGATATAGAAATCGTCGTTCAGCTCCGCGTGCACCGCCCGTCGCTCCGTCTCCGCTCCGTAGCTGTATTCCTCCAGTGCCTTGCGCACCAGATCGGCCACGCTTTCGGTGGTCAAGCCTGTGCTATCCATGGGCTTGTCGTGGACCTGCTCCAAGAGCATCGCAATGACTTGCGAGCCCCGGCTGGCCGCCATCCTTCCCTGTTCCAACAGTTGATGCGCTGAGCGCAGGTCCCCTACCGGAACGGGGGTCGACCCGTCGCGGGGAAACTCCGCGGGCAGGCGGTCCGAAATACCCGCCAAGGCCTGGCTCACCTGCCCCAGTGGGTTGCGCATCTCGTGGGCGATGCTGCCACCGAGGATCTGGTAGTTATGGGCTCGGGCGTTGGCTTCTTCGATTCGCTGGATAGATTCTAATTCCGCCATTCGACTTATCTGGCTGAATATAGAACCGACAAAGATGACAAATATAAGAACTGGAATGTATTCCAAAGGAGGATTGGGGAGCGCCCAAGTCTGATGTGTTAAGCAATACCAGAACACTCCTCCAACTAAGCCTGCCGCAAGCGATGCTAGAAATGCTTTCATGTCAGGCACCAATAGCAGCATTAATAAAATTCCGCCAATATGGGTTGCCAGCCACAGTCCGTCGTAGTGGTTTGCTATAAGTGTGTATGTAAATATTAGAGGGAGTGAAGCGATTACAGTGGCGTCCCATACCAGGGGGATGAATGGCTTCAGTCTGTTGGGCCAACGCCTCCGATTGAGAACTAATAGGGCGATTGTCGCTGTTCCAAAGCGCAACGTTGGGCTATCTTCGTACTCTGGGTAATAAGTATTCCAGAACAGCCAATATGCAGGATGGCCGAATGCACAAATCCACGCTCCGATCTCCAACTTGCGTTCCAGTTGTTTTGAAATCTGGTGCTCCATTTTGAATGTCCATTTACAATTAGTACGTGGCGCGTGTCGCGTTAAACGACATTCCCGCGCTTCCTACCCAGAATACGATTTCATCGCCACGTTTTATTTTCTCATTCTCAATGGCATCGGTTATTCCTGCGGGGATTGATGCTGAGACGATGTTTCCGGTTTTCTCATAAACGTGGTGGAGTTTTTCTTCCACGCCAACATCACGAGCAAATTTCGTCCATTCGGCTTTCGATGATGAATGAATGAATATGCGGTTTATTTCTCTGGATTTCGACATGCGTTTAAACACCTTGACCGTTTCATGGTGTGCATGCTGATGG
>JBMYTY010000071.1:0-7400 GCA_049604855.1 Gammaproteobacteria bacterium
GATCCCGCCATCGTCCTGGCGCACGACCAGGATCGACTCGGGACCGGTCTCGAACGTGAAGTAGTCGCCGGCCTCGGCCAGGTCCACCGTACCCTTGAAGTCGATTCGCGCCTTCGCGGCCGGAGCAATGGAATCAACGTCAGCCTCCAGCGACACGTCGACCGGCTCACCGGGCTGCACCGCCCCAGTGGTCACGGAAAGCGATGTGAGCTTAACCTCCTGACCCGCCATTTCGTCCTTCCACATGGCGGAGGCATCAACGATCTCGAGCCCGCCAATGACGAAACCGGCCAAGCCGCTTCCGCCCTGTTGCGATGGTTCCTGCCCGCCGGTGTCCTCGCTCCCCTTTGCCAGGTCATCCCAGTTCGCGCGTCCATCCTTGTTGCGCTTGAGATTGACCGCCACGCCCTGGAGTCGGACGGTATCCATCTCCAAGCGTGACTCCAGCAACGGTAGCAGGCGGGCACGCACCTCCACGGCCTCGACGACGGCGAAATCTCCGGGACCGAAATCCGGTGCTTCGCCCAGGCGGGTCTTGCCTAACTCCAGGCCCACCCACGGAAACACGGACAGCCCGATGTCGCCCTCAATGGTCAGTTCCCGCCCCGTGGCCTTCTTCACCTGCTGGGCCAGCGGGTCTTTGAAATCATTTGGGTCGACCACCATGGGGATGACCACGATGGCCACGACCAAGAGCAGCAACAAAACCCCGACCACGATGCCGAGAAACTTCACGAACTTTGCCATGCCTACGTCCCGAGATGGTTGATCCGGCGTCAGTATATGGACCCGAAGCGCGGGGGTGTAGGGCGCATCAGGGTCGCAAGCGGGAAAGCGGGGGATCTACGCAGGCCATCCGACCCGACAAGGCGTTGCGGGCGGGACATGGAAATGGAGCGGGTGAGGGGAATCGAACCCCCGTCATTTGGTTGGGAACCAAAGGCTCTACCATTGAGCTACACCCGCTGGGGAACGGCGAATCCTAACGGCCACGACTGATGGCGTACAGGACCGGATTCATGCTCAAGCTTACGGGCTGCTAATATTCCGCGCATACAACACGGATTCTTAACTTACCCCATGAAAATCCCCGGTCGAAAACCGCGCGGAGGCCAGCCTGCCGAAGACCCCAACGAGGCCTTGCAGGCCTGGATATCCGATCTTCCCCTGGCGAATCCACTCGAGGTCGCGCGGGCGCTCCATAATAAGGTCCAGGAACTCACCGCCCTGGAAACCACGGCGTCCGAGCGATTGCAACTCCTCGAAACCTGCCGGAAACCCGTCATCGATTCGGTCCAGCAACTGCTGAAGTCCTATGACCGGCAAGGCATGGACATGGCCCGACGCGAGCACAAACGCGTGTCCATGGTCAGCGAGCTTCTGACCATGTCGTCCCAGGCGTACAACAAGTGCTTTGGCACCATTCCGCTGCGCGGCGAGGGCAGCGAAGAGATGCGCTTGCTGGCAGCCTATCGCGTAGTGGGATTTCTCATCGAGCGCTGCATGCTCTCCTACCGGGTGTATCGGCCCGCACCCAAGGGCCTTTGGAGAGAGATCAACCAGTGGTTCGATCTGGCTGAGCGCAACAAGCTGCTCACCACCGCGCTGCCCAAGCAGTTCCGCTCCCCCGACGACACCCGCGAAGCCACGATCGAGTCGTCCTACAAGCGACTGTTGCTCGTCGCGGCCGCCAACCCGCGACGTATGGCACGGCTGGATATCAGGCAGATTTTCGATCTCACCGGCCCCTGGGCGCAAAGCACGGCCATCAGGCCCATCGAAGGCATCCCACCCGGCAACAGCTATGTCCTCGACCTGGGCACGGATGCGCCCGCCGCCGCCGTCACCCTGAATACGGATCTGTCCAATCCAAAGGCCCGCCTGGTGGATTTCTCCGGCCCGGTCTCACGCGCGCGCAACCGCGCGATGGCCATCACCCAACACCTGCGCGAGAACCCGGACACCGATCTCAATCAGCGCCTGTTGCGCGACCTTCTCTTGCGCGCGGCCCGGTTGTGGTCTGGCTCCATGACCCGGCGCTTTGAGCGCAAGCAGATCCAGGCGGAAGTGCAACTGGCCGTCGGAGTGGGTTCGGCCCATGCCCACCTCTCCCGTCTGGCGCGCTTCGACCCCAAGGGAGCGGAACGCATCATGGAGCGCAACTGCGGAGATATCGACAATCCCGACGCGGGTCCCTCGGTATTCGATGGCCTGAATTTTTCGCTCACGGAAATGGCTGATCCGGACGAACGCCCCGACCCCAACCCGGGCGGCGGCGAAACCTGGGACTGGGACGAATCGAACCTCATCCAGGAAAGCTCACGGGTCAGCAAAAACGAACAGGACATCAAGAAAGACACCGTGGAGTTCAAGAGCTCGAAGCACCCTTTACACGACATCAGCAGTGGCGGCATGGCGTTGCATTGGCACGCGGACATCCCCCTGAACGCCCAGGTTGGTGATCTGGTCGGCACGCGTCTGCTTGCCGCTGAGGGTGAGGCCAGCCCCTGGTTTCTGACCGTGGTGCAGTGGATCGAGGATATGGGCGACGGAAGCTCGCGCATGGGATTGAGACAATTCGCCCGCACGGTGACGCACTGCGCGATCCGCTCCTCTGATCGCCAGACCAACCCTTTCCGCCGGGCGCTGCTTGCCCCGGCCCTGGACCCACGCGACCCGAAGGCCACGCTGATTCTTCCCACCGGGATCTTCACCGTGGGCAGCGTCTGCAGGCTACTCACGAACCGGGTCATGGCACGCCTGAGACTGACCGAGGCACGCGCGATGAATCGCAGCTTCACGCAGTTTCAATACGCGGTGGAGGCGGCCTGTGAGCACGACTGGGACCCGGACGTCGACCCCGATAATCTGGAGCTCACCTAATTCGGGGAACCGCACCGTCGAGGCGACGCACCCGATGAATCATATGCGTTAACCTTGCGCCCCCGCGCACGGCACGAATCAGCCCAGCTTCATTCATGAACACCCTTATCAACGGCACGCCCACCGAATTGCCCGAGGGACTTACCGTCGCCCAGTTACTGGACAGGCTGGAACTCGGCGGCAAACGGCTGGCCGTGGAAGTCAACGAAGACATCATCCCGCGCAGCACCTTTGATCAACACATCATCGAGGACGGCGATCGGATCGAAATCGTTCGCGCCATCGGCGGTGGATGAACACACAGCCCCCAACCCCGGCGTCCCAAGGGCGCCAGCAGACCCCATGAACGCACAGTTGCAAACCCCATCCCCCGACGCACTCATCGTCGGCACCCGTCGCTTCAACTCCCGCCTTCTGGTGGGCAGCGGCAAATACACGGACCTGGAGCAAACCCGCCTGGCAACCGAGGCCTCCGGCGCGGAGATCATCACCGTCGCCATCCGGCGCACCAACATCGGCCAGAACCCCGGTGAACCGAACCTGCTCGATGTGGTGCCGCCCGAGCGCTACACCATCCTGCCCAACACCGCCGGCTGCTATACCGCCAAGGACGCCGTGCGCACCTGCCGCCTCGCACGGGAACTGCTCGACGGGCACGACCTGGTGAAACTGGAGGTCCTGGGCGATGAGAAAACGCTCTACCCGGATGTAATCCAGACCCTGGAAGCCGCGGAGCAACTGGTCGCTGATGGCTTCCAGGTCATGGTCTACACCAGCGACGACCCACTGCTGGCAAAACGCCTGGAGCAGATAGGTTGCGTCGCCGTTATGCCCCTGGCGGCCCCCATCGGATCCGGACTCGGTATCCAGAACCGCTACAACATCATCGAGATCGTCGAGAACGCCGACGTACCCGTACTCGTCGACGCGGGCGTCGGCACCGCGTCCGATGCCGCCATCGCCATGGAACTCGGCTGCGATGGTGTTCTGATGAACACCGCCATCGCCGGAGCCAAGGACCCGGTACTCATGGCATCCGCCATGAAACACGCCATCATCGCGGGGCGCGAGGCCTTCCTGGCCGGACGCATGCCGCGCAAACGTTACGCATCGGCATCGTCTCCCCTGGATGGCACGTTCTTCTGATCCGTCCGACCCGGCCCTGCCCAAAGGCCACCCACGCGGCATCCGGTCCTTCGTCCGCCGTCAGGGTCGGCTGACTCTGGGGCAAGAGCACGCCCTGGACGAGTTCTGGCCGATATTCGGTGTCGATATCGGGGTACCGACATCGTCCAGCCCCCTATGGGATCTGGATGCCCTGTTTGGACGGCGGGCGCCTCGGGTGTTGGAGATCGGTTTCGGCAATGGCGAATCCCTGGCCTTCATGGCGCGCGAGGCCCCGGACACGGACTTCCTCGGCATCGAAGTACATCGACCGGGCGTGGGGCACCTGCTCATGCGCATGCACGAAATGGAACTGAGAAATATCCGGGTGATCTGCCACGACGCCGTTCCCATCTTGAAGAATCATCTGCGCCCGGGCAGCCTGCACGGGGTTCAGATCTACTTCCCCGACCCCTGGCACAAGAAACGCCACCAGAAACGACGCCTGGTGCAGGCGGATTTCATGGAGCGGCTTGCCGGTCTGGTTCACGAGGGTGGCTTTGCGCACCTGGCAACGGACTGGGAGGATTACGCCCGACACATGCTCCGGGTCATGGAAGGATCTGTTTTCTGGGACAATGCTGTCGCGCCCACTGCCTTCGCGGATCGCCCGCGCGGCCGACCGGTGACCAAATTCGAACAACGCGGACGCCGACTGGGCCACGGCGTCTGGGACCTTCTCTACCAGCGCAATGCCGCCACCGCGCGGCGCCCTGAAGCCACACACCCCTGATCTCCACCCTCATCGACGACGCACATGGGCCTTTTCGACAGCTTCAAAGGCAGAAACAAGGCTGAGCAAAAGGCTCTTGAGGATCTGCGCGACTGGTACGCGGGAGTTTCGCTGGGCAATTCCAACGAGGCATGCCTTGCCTTGGCGGGCAAGCTCAACAGCCTCACCAACGAGATTGGCGGTGGTGAACACCTGGTCGCCTCCGCCGAAGTGCTACGCCCGGCGGTCGGTGACCTGCTCAAACGCATCTGGACCGAATATGCCAGTGGCGGCCAGACCGACTTCGAACGTCATCAGCCCGCCCTTTCCTTGGCCCGCGCCGCACTCGGAGCCTTCAGTGCCGCCTGCGTAAAATGGAAACCGAGCGGCAACGGCGAGATTCCCGACTGGGTCGTGGTCGCGCACTTTCGCGCCATCATCTATCTCGGCGCGGTGATCATCCATCCCTACCTGCACTATCGAAACCCCGCGGATGGCCTGTGGAAGCGGTTGCATCAGTTTTATGCCCGTGCGGAACGCCTGGGTTTCGAAGACAGGGAGGTACCCGATGAGAACCGCGCGGAAGGCGGACTGATCGAACCAACGGTATCGAATGCCTACAAGCGCATCGTACTGTTCGCCGCCGCCAACCCCTTCCAGCTCATGCGCAAGGAGGCTCGGTTCCTGTTCGAGTTCCTCAGTCAATGGGTCAATGAGTGTCCGCTGGAAAAGGCCACCCTGGAGACCGATCTCCTCGAACATTTCTTCATCGATCTCTCCCAGGACAGCAAGCCCCGCACCGTCTACGACGGGCTGCCCGGTGCCATGGACAACCTCCGCCACGTCGGCATCGAGCCATTGCTCCAACGTCTCTCCGTCCCTGGCAGTTTTTCCGAGAAGCAGCGCGAAGAACAGATGTTGCGCCAGGCCATCAGCCAGAGGCTGAGTCTGGTGCTGAGTTTCCGGCCGGAGCGCAAGGCTCAGCGCAGCGCGGACTTCGGACGCATCAACCTGGTGGTCGGTATTCACTCCGCGCACCACGTAAGCAGCGGAGGGGCTCCCTTCGAGCCTGCGAGCAGAGCGCGCGAACTCCAATCCCATTGCGCGAATGCGGGCCCCCACCTGGACCCCGCCAAGATGAGCGGTGGTAATGCCAACGAGCTGATCCGCGCCATGGGCGCGTGGGCGGATGAAGAGATCACCCTCTCCAGCGACGGGCCCGGTGGAGGGCGCCCCAAGGTAGCCGAGCAGGAGACAGTCGAGGTCGGCAAACCCACCCTGATCGACCGTGGCGACTCGGGGCTGCGCCTGTTCGTCGACAAAGGCCTGAGCACAGCGCCCGAAGTGGGCGAGCTTGTTGCCTTCTGCGCGGGTGAGAATGCCAAGGCGTCCTGGGAGTTGGGTCTGGTGCGCTGGGTCCGCAATGCGGATCAGGGCACCCATTTCGGTCTTAAACGTTTCGCGCGCTCGGTCGCCCCGGCGGCATTGCGGCGCGACGATGGCTCTTCCACACCGTTTCAGCGGGCCCTGGTGGTGCCGGGCGGCGATCTACGCCAACCGAAGACTTCATTACTGGTAGCCAGCGGCACCCTGGAGCCGGGAGACCGGCTGACCGTATTGAGCGGCGACATCCTCTACCTGGTGAGACTTCAAGAGGTTCGGGCCCTGACCCAGTACGTGAGTCAATACAGCGTGGCCGTGCTGGACGCCTGCGAAGCACCGAAATAGCACCATAGACACCGAATCCGGCCCCGGATCTGGCCTTTTCCACCCGCTCCGAGGCGAACGACGGCATTGTCTCTGACGCGGCGCAGCATCTGGAATGGCTGACCCATCCGCCCATTCGTTCGCACGCGCACAACAACCCATCCCATTCGGTTTATTGCCCGGGTTCCCGGGCTTCCGGCAGAATCCGGCGCTCTTTTGCCCATGCCCGGCCGACGGAAGCTGTGTCACAGCCCATCTATCCGCCCCGCCGGGCCACCTCAAAGATCACGCACAGAGGGAGACCCGTCCCCATGTCCAAGAAACATCCCGTCGTCGCCATCACCGGTTCCTCCGGTGCCGGTACCACCACCGTCAAACGCGCCTTCGAGCACATCTTTGAGCGCGAGAGCGTCAACGCCCTGGTGGTGGAAGGTGACAGCTACCACCGTTATGACCGCATGGAGATGAAGGACCAGGTCAAGATCGCTGACGATGAGGGGCGTGATTTCAGCCACTTCGGCGAAGACGCGAACCTGTTCGACGAGCTTGAGAACACCTTCAGCTCCTACGGGGAGTCCGGCACCTGCCGTCGCCGCTACTACCTGCACTCCGAGCCGGAGGCCGCCGAGCACAACAGCCGTCTGGGCACCGACTTGAACCCCGGCCAGTTCACCCCCTGGGAGGACATGTCCGCCGGTACCGACCTGCTGTTCTACGAAGGCCTGCACGGCGGTGTGGTCACCGAGAATGCCAACCCCGCAAAGTTTGCTGACCTGCTGGTCGGTGTGGTGCCCATCGTCAACCTGGAATGGATCCAGAAGATCCACCGCGACAACGCGGAGCGCGGCTACAGCGCGGATGTCATCGTCGACACCATCCTTCGCCGCATGCCCGACTACATCAAGTACATCACCCCCCAGTTCTCGCGCACCGA
>JBMYTY010000072.1:0-7386 GCA_049604855.1 Gammaproteobacteria bacterium
AAGGGTACCGAGACGGAGGTGAAGACCGTGGAGGGCATGCAGTTTGACCGCGGATACCTCTCTCCCCGAACCGCCCGCCATGGAAGAACCCCCTCCCTGGGGCGATCCGGAACCCCCGACCCGCCCCGGGTACGTTGCGGCAAGCGCTTCGGCCCCGGTCCGCGCGCGCACGGAGGAGGTGTCGGTCGCCGGTATGGATTCGGCTCAATGGCATGACATTGTTGCCGCACTCGGTCTGCGCGGAATGTCGGCGGAGCTGGCGAATAACTGCAGTTGCGTGGCCCAGGAGGGTGACAGGCTGACCCTGTCCATGGAGCCCGGCCACGATCACCTCAAGGGCGAGGCGTCCATGCGCCGCTTTGGTGAGGCGCTGTCCAAGCATCTCAAGCGCCCCGTGCAGTTGCGTTTCGTCACCGCTGAAAAAACCGCGGCATCGGACGGGGCGGGCGCGGAAACCGTGGCCCAGCGCCGCGGGCGCGAACGCGAGGAGCGCATGGATCAGGCCCGGGCGGCGATCTATAACGACCCCAATGTGAAAGCCATGGTGGAGACCTTCGACGCCACCGTGGTACCCGATTCCATCGTACCCATCGATACACCCAGTAACTGACCGCGCCCGGGTACGGGGCGAGCGAAAAGAGGCAAGAACCCATGAAAGGTGGTCTAGGCGGCCTGATGAAACAGGCGCAGAAGATGCAGCAGGAAATGCAGAAGGCGCAGGAGGAGATGGCCCAGATGGAAGTGGCCGGCGAGGCGGGCGGTGGCCTGGTGCGCGTGGTTCTCACGGGTAAGCACGAAGTGCGCTCGGTGAGCATCGACGACAGCCTGCTGGGTGACGACAAGGACATGCTCGAGGACCTGGTCGCCGCGGCCATGAATGACGCCGTGAAAAAGGTGGAGTCCGCGACCCAGGAGCGCATGTCCGGAATGATGCCTCCGGGCATGAACCTGCCGTTCTGATGCACTGGGAGCGGTCATGTCCCATTCGCCCCTGATCGGGCGCCTGATCGAGGCCTTCCGGGTCCTGCCTGGGGTCGGACCGAAATCGGCCCAACGCATGGCTTTCCACCTGCTTGAGCGCCAGAGGGAGGCGGCGCTGCAGTTGTCCGATGTGCTGCGCGAGGCGGTGGAGCATGTGGGTAACTGCCAACGTTGCCGCACGCTCACCGAGGCGGAGCTATGCCCGGTGTGCGCCAATTCCAGCCGCTCCGACGCGCAGCTGTGCGTCGTGGAGAGTCCCTCTGATGTCACCGCCATGGAAAAGACGGCCGCATTCAGCGGGCGCTACTTCGTGCTCATGGGGCGATTGTCACCCCTCGATGGCATCGGGCCCGCCGAGCTGGGCATGGACCTCCTGGATCAGCGTCTCGCCGAGGGTGCGGTTGAAGAGCTGATCATCGCCACCAACCCCACGGTCGAGGGGGAGGCCACGGCACACTATCTTTCGGAAATGGCGCGTCGACGCGGCGTGCGGCCGACACGCCTGGCCCATGGAATACCTCTCGGCGGCGAGTTGGAATTCGTCGATGGAGAAACCCTGTCCCACGCCCTGGCGGGGCGGCGGGAGATCTGAACAGCCGAACGGTCGCATGGCCGGGGACTTGAGTAATGAGCACTGAGCACGATTGCCTGTTCTGCGGGATCATTGAGGGGCGGGTACCCAGCGAGAAGGTGTACGAGGATGATCTCGTCTATGCCTTTCGGGACATCAATCCACAGGCCCCGGTTCACGTGTTGGTGATACCGAAAACCCACATCTCCACCATCAACCACATCGAGCCCGGACACGAGGCCCTGGTGGGCCGCCTGTTCACCGCCGCCCAGACCATAGCGGAGCAGCAGGGTGTGAAGGATTCCGGTTACCGGGTCACCATGAATTGTGGCGAGGATGCCCTGCAGTCGGTGTATCACATCCACCTGCACCTGCTGGGTGGGCGCCTCATGAAATGGCCGCCGGGCTGAGGAGCGGCCAGATCATGCCGCTCCCGGGCAGGATCATGCTGCTGGTGCTGGCGATCACGATCACCCCTCCGGTGGTCGCCTCACCGGCTGAGCCGCGGTGGATGCGCAGCCTGCTCTACAGCTTCCGCCAGCAATACGACATGCCCGCCCTGGCCGCCGTCGTGGTGGTGGGGGGCGAGGTGGTCGCCGCGAGTGCGGTTGGGGTACGTCGCGCCGGGCGCTCCGAGCGCATCCGTCGCGGCGACCGCTTTCATATCGGATCCATCGCCAAACCCTTTACGGCGACTTTGACCGGCATTCTGGCCCAGAGGGGCAAGCTGCATTGGGATGACCGCCTCGAACGCATGTTCCCCGGGGTGCCCATGCACCCCGACTACCGGGATGTCACCATCACCCAGTTGCTCACGCACCGCTCCGGAATGCCCTACCAACCCACGACGCCGGAATCGGAGACGGACAAGGCCGGGCGCTCGCTCTACGAGAAGCGCCAGGCTTACGTTCGGGCCGCGTTGAAGGACAGCCCGGAGGCCAGGCCTGGCACACGGCAGATCTACGGTGGAGGCCACATCCTGGTAGCCAACTACATGGAACGATTGACCCGCACGCCGTTCGAGAGCCTCATCGAACGCGAACTTTTCGCTCCCCTGGCACTGCGCTCCGCGCGTTTCGGTGACCCCAGCCTCAACCGCAAAGAGCCCGGCCCCTGGTCCCATGTGCGCGAAAACGGGCGCAACACGCCGCTTCCTCCCGATCCGGCTCAGCGCAATCAGGCCCGCTCTCCGGTCGGGCGAAATCTGTCCATGTCCATCACGGACCTGGGGCGGTTCGTGGCCGAACACCTTCGGGGCGGACGTGGCGAGAGTGATTTTCTTCTGCCGCCGGTTTGGGCCTGGCTTCAGGAGCCCGCCGTGCCCGGGGCCATGGCGCCGGCCTGGGGCGTGGACCAGGTGCCATGGGCCAAGGGCCCGGTGCTCGCCCATGGCGGTAGCAACCTGCGCAACTTCGCCCTCTGCAAGATCGTTCGCGATGAGGATTTCGCCATCTGCACCGCGTCCAATATCGGCTACGACGGTATCGGCGACCACCACGAGACCATCATTCAACGCCTGGCCCGTGAAATCCGCGCTGGCCGTTTCGCTGAATAGAACCCAGGTCGCGCGCGGCCGAACGAGATCGAACACCATGCAGTCCTTACTTGATGTCTTCGCTTCACCAGACCGCTTCCGGCAGGAATTCGAAAGCGGCCTGCTGGGCCTTCTCGAGGCCCACGAGGGATTGGGGGTGTTCATCCTCGTGCAGGCCAACGCCGCCTTCGACTCCCGATGCCAATCGCTGCTGGACGGGCCCCTGGCCGACCGATTCGAGCGCCTCGCGGGACGCTACCGGACGGCTCTGGCCGAGGGCCTGGCGATCGCCGATTCCGACGACGACCTGATGGTGTTTCTGAAGCTACTGGCCGTGGGCCGGGACGGTCTCGAGGACACGCGCCGTCGTCGGGCCGGGAGCTGGGAACTGCAATTCAATCCCATGCGCTCCTTCCGGCCCAAGCGTATGGCCAATGCCCGGGTGGAGGGCATTTCGCGTCCCTTTGACCGCGACGGGTTCAATTTCAACAAGCCCTTCCTGCGCAAGGAGGTCTTCTGGTCCGGTTCACTGCTCGGCCGCGAGCTTGAGCTGCTGTTCAACAAGTTTCCCTTCGCGCCTTTGCACGGCTTGCTGGTCCCGGACCGCGAAGCGGAGCAGCCGCAACTGCTGATCGAACGCGATCACCATTTCGTCTGGGCCGTCATCGATCGGCTCGGCGAGACCCTGCCGGGCGTGTCCCTGGGCTACAACGCCTACGGTGCCTTCGCGTCGGTCAATCATCTGCACTTCCAGATGTTCCTGCGCGAGCAGCCCCTGCCGCTGGAGTCCGCCCACTGGAAACACAATGGCGGCGACACGCCCTATCCCTGCCCCTGCGAGGTGTATACCGATGATGCACGGGCCTGGACGCGCATTGCCGACCTGCACGACAAGGCCATCACCTACAACGCCATCTATCGCCCCGGGCGCCTGTACATACTTCCGCGTCGTCAGCAGGGCCACTATCAACACTCGCCCTGGACCCAGGGATTTTCGTTCTACGAGATGGCCGGCGTGGTGACCACGTTCGGAAGGACGGATTTCGATGCCTTGGAGGAAGAGGCAATCACCCGCGAACTGGGCTGCGTGGGCAACGCCGGCCGTTGCCAGACCCGCGCCGAATGACCCCCGAACTGGCCGAAGACCTCGCTTCCCGGGAGCGTGCGCTGGACCCCTCGGGGTCGTTCATCGTTCAGGCACCGGCGGGCTCAGGAAAGACTGAACTGCTTATCCAGCGCATCCTGGTCCTGTTGGCGCGGGTGCGCGCCCCGGAGGAAATCCTCGCCATCACCTTCACCCGCAAGGCCGCCGCGGAGATGCGCGACCGGCTGGTCAGGGCCCTGGAGGATAGCGATGGTCCGCAACCCGATGCGGCGCATGCGCGTACCACCTGGAAGCTGGCGCGGGCGGCGCGGGCGCGGGATCGCGAGCTGGCTTGGGCGCTGACCGAACATCCCGCGCGTTTGCGCGTGCAGACCGTGGACAGCTTCTGCGCGAACCTCGTGCGCCGCATGCCGTGGCTGTCGCGACTCGGGCAGGCCCCCGAGCCCATCGACAATGCCATGCCGCTGTATCGGCAGGCGGCGCGCAGCCTGTTTCACCGCGTACTCGACCCCGGCGCCGTGAATGACCCGGTGTTGGCGCCTTTGTCACGTCTCATGTTGCACAGGGGGAACAACATCGCCTCCCTGTCCGGCCTGCTCTGCGATATGTACCAGCGCCGTGACCAATGGTTGCGTCACGTGGTGCGCGGTGCCCTGGACGCCGATGCCCTGCGCGCGGAGTTGGAACGGGCACTGGGACTTGCGGTGGAGTCCGGCCTGCGTGAATTGGACGGTCTGCTGGGCGAGGCGGAGCGACGGGAGATTCTCGGGTTTGCCCGTTACGCCGCGGCGAATCTGGACGACGGCAGTTTCTCCGCTTTGCGCGAGGTCTCCGGCTGGGCGGACTTCCCACGCCCGGTGGCTGAGCACCTTGAGGCCTGGTGGGACGTGATCGCGTTGCTGACCGTCAAGGAGGCCAAGAGCTTTCGTCTCAGCGTGACCAAGCGCCAGGGGTTTCCCACCGATTGCGACGAGGGCAAGGCCGCGGCGAAGGCCCACAAGGAGAACTTTCTCGCGCTGCTCGCGCGAATGGCCGATATCCCGGGGCTTTTGGAGTCCATGCAGCGGGCGACCCGGCTGCCCACGCCGCGTTACACCGATCGCCAGTGGGCGATCCTGAGTGCCCTGTTCGAGGTGCTGCCCCTGGCGGTCGCGGAACTGCACCTGGTGTTCCAGGCCCATGGGCAGGCGGATTTCATCGAATACGGCCAGGGCGCACTGCGCGCCCTCGGTGACCCGGAGGCCCCCTCCGACCTGGCACTGAGCCTGGATCACCGGATTCAGCACATTCTGATGGATGAATTCCAGGATACCTCCTGGACCCAATACCGGCTGCTGGGCCAACTGCTCGCCGGTTGGGAGCCCGACGATGGGCGCACCCTCTTCCTGGTGGGTGATCCCATGCAGTCCATCTACCGCTTCCGCGAGGCCGACGTGGGGCTGTTCCTCCAGGCCTGGCGCCAGGGCGTCGAGCAGGTGGCGCTGGAGCCGTTGAAGTTGCGGCGCAATTTCCGCTCCCGACCGGAGGTGGTTCATTGGATCAACACGGTGTTCGAGAGCGTGCTCCCGCCACGAGCGGACCGCCTGACCGGGGCGGTGCCCTACAGCGTCTCGTCGGCCGCGCGGGATGCCGACGAGTCGGCTGGAGCACTCGGACCCGCCGTGCGCATACACCCCTTGATCGGCGAAGCCCGCGATGACGACGCGGAGGCCGACCGCGTCGTGTCGCTGGTGCGCGAGGCATTGGCATCCCGGGGTGACGAGGAGGGGGCTGAACGCCCTCCGAGTGTCGCCGTCCTGGTCAAGGCACGTTCCCATCTGCCCGCCGTGGTCCGTGCCCTGAGCGCGGCGGGTATCCCGTTTCAGGCAACGAATATTGATCCCCTGGCCGACAGAGCGGTGGTGAGGGACCTGCTGTCCATCACCCGGGCCTTGCGCCATCCCGCCGACCGTATCGCCTGGTTCGCGCTGCTGCGTGGCCCCTGGTGCGGCCTCACGTTGGCGGACCTGCATGTGTTTGGGGCGCAGGCCGGCCGTACGGTTCCGGCCCTGCTGGCAAGCCCGGAGGCCTTGGAGGGCCTCAGCGAGGATGGGCGGACGCGACTGCGACGGGTCGCCCCCTTGCTCACCCATGCCGTGGCCCAGCGCTTGCGGGGGCGGTTGTCGGAGCGGGTCGAGGACCTCTGGATGCGCTTGGGCGGCGCGGCCTGCATCGACCGCCAGCAACGGAAGGAGGCGGAGGCTTATCTCACTCTGCTCGATGGTATGGAGCGGGCGGGGGAATTGACTGATCTTGCGGCCTTCGAGGCGCGTCTCGATGAGCTCCATGCCCCGGTTGATGCCGAGGGTCAGGTGCAACTGTTGACCCTGCACGGGGCCAAGGGCCTGGAGTTCGATACCGTGATTCTGCCGGGGCTGGACCGAAAGCCACCCAGTGATACCGGTGGACTGATGCAATGGCAGGAGCGTGACCAGGGACCTACGGGCCTGATTCTTGCCCCCATCCGCGGGCACGATGAGCCAGAACCCGACCCGATCAATGCCTATCTCGGCACCCTTCAGACCCGGGCGCGAACGCTTGAGGACGGTCGTCTGCTGTACGTCGCCTGCACCCGCGCACGGGAGCATCTGCACCTCCTGGGCCATGTCAGGGTGGTGACCGACGAGGAGGGCAACGGCACATTGAGGGCACCGGATGCGCGCTCGATGTTGGGCAAGCTGTGGGGCGCGCTTGAACCCGAATTCGCGCGCTCGCTCGAGACCGGTGGGCAGGAGAGCGCGCAACAGGCCGAGGCGCAAGTCACCATTCCCCCGCTCTGGCGCTTGCCCGCGGGATGGCAATTGCCGCCCATTCCCGAACCTGCCCGGGGTGCGATACCGGGCCACCCCGATTCCGCTCCCACCGAGGAGTTATCCGCCCCGGATTTCGACTGGGCCAGCCCGATGGCCCGCCACGTGGGTTCGGTGGTGCATCGTTACCTGCAAGCGGTGGCTGAACAGGGGCTAATGCATTGGAACAGCGCGTCCATCGAGCGCTCGGGTCCGGGTTTCAGGGCCATGTTGCTGGGGCTTGGCGTAGCCGAGCGGGACCTGGACAAGGCCTGTGAGCGGGTGTCGGAAGCGCTGCGCCAGACCCTCTCCAGCGAGCGTGGCCGCTGGATTCTCGCCGACCACGAGCAGGCGGCCGGCGAGTTGC
>JBMYTY010000073.1:0-7353 GCA_049604855.1 Gammaproteobacteria bacterium
GTGAGCCCGAGGAACGCGATGCGCCGCGCGCCGAGTCCTCGGCGATCCACTATCTGCTGACGCGTGGGGATATGTCCGCGTTGCATCGTCTGGATGCGCCCGAAACCTGGTTTCACATGGCGGGCGGTCCAGTGCGACTGATGGTGATAGGCGAGGGGGGGAGGCTCACCCGGCATCGGCTCATTCCCGGTCGCTCGGTCATCGTCCCCGCCGGCTGCTGGCAAGCAGCCGAACTGGGGACCGCTCAATGGGCATTGATGGCCCTGACCATGCGTCCCGGTTTCCACTGGCGGGGCTTTGAACTGGCGGATCGGGCAAAGCTGACCCACCGTTGGCCACGCCATGCCCAGCTCCTCGAACAGGTTTGCGCCGCCGAGCATGCTGAGCGCCCGGGATGATGGGCGATGCGGGCGGCCCCACCCGTAAGCGATCCCTGGGGTATATTCCCTCCGACCACTCTGAACCGAACTTCCCATGAGCGCTTCCCCCGAGCACGACCCCAAGGTATTGGCCGGTCCCTCCGGTGAATCCGCCCATCAGCTGGAGCTGATGGCCTCGGTCATTCAGGCCTTGGCGCACACGGCGGATATCGAGCACACCCTTCGCGAGGGCTTGCGCCGGATCATGGACCTGATGGCTGTCGAGGCCGCATCGATCTTCGTCTACGAGAAAGGCGGAACGGAACTCGTCTGCCGCGCCTGTGCGGGCCCGATCGATGTGACCGGTGTCCGCGTCGGTCGTGAGGAGGGCATCGTGGGCCTGGCGGCGCGGTCGGATGGTCCTGTTCTGGTGTCCGATGCCAAGGCCAGTCCAGATTTCACCCCGATTGTCGATCAGGAAACGGGCTTTATATCCCGCACCCTGGCGGCCGCTCCGCTTTCGGTGAATGATCGTCGCCTCGGTGCCATCGAGATCATCAACCGTCGCGATGACAGTGGACTGTTCACGGAGTCCGACGCCGCGCGTCTGAAAGTGCTCGCGACGGCGGTTGCGCTCGCCATGGAGAACGCGGAGATGACCGCTCGCCTGGTGAGGCACCAACGCATGGAGCGGGAATTGGAGCTGGCTACCGAGATTCAGAAATCACTGTTTCCCGGTCACCGGCCACATCCGTTCCCCATTGCCGGGCGTAACCGCCCTGCGCGCGAGGTTTCCGGCGACTTTTATGATTTCTTCCACCTCCCCGACGGGCGTATCGGGTTCAACTTGGCGGATGTGTCGGGTAAGGGCATGAACGCGGCGCTGATGGGGGCGAAGGCGGCCAGCCTGATGCGCGCCATCGGCCGTGAGGTCGTCGATCCAGGAACCTTGTTGCAGCGGGTCAACGACGAGTTGTTTGAGACGGCAACACGGGGCATGTTCGTCACCGCCATCGCGGGTTGGCTGGATCCGGAATCCGGTGAGGGGATGTTGGCGAATGCCGGTCACATGCCAGCGCTGCTCTACCAGGAGGGTGAGATCGGTTCGATCGACAGCAGTGGCCCGCCACTGGGAATCATGAGTGCCATGATGTTTCCCGAAGAGCGTTTTTCCCTTGAGGGTGGACGTTTGTATCTCTACACGGACGGTATTCCCGAGGCGGTTCTGGACGATGGAACGGAGTTGGGTCGCGATGGCCTGGAGCGACTGATCGTCACGCGGGAGGGGCCTGATCTGGATGCCTTCGAGCGTGCGTTGGAAGCCTTGGGCGCGAGCAGCCACGACGATATGACCGTGCTGATCGTGGGCTGATCGCGGATCAGCATGGACGTCGCGTCAGATCCCCTCCTTCACTTGAGCGTGGCGGCTGAGCCCGGCCAGTTGCGCACCTTGCGCGATGGTGTGCGTTCCGCCCTGGAGGAGCTCAATCTCCCGGCCGGGTTACTCGATCGCATCGTGCTGGCGGTGGGGGAGGCGTGCATGAACATCGTTCAACATGGCTATCCGTCGGAGGCCCGGGGAACCATCGGGCTGGCTCTGTGGCGTGAGGGCCATGCCCTGATCGTTGAGCTCACGGATGACGCCGCGCGCGTGGACCCGGAGCATCTGCGCGGACGCGCGCTGGAGGACATCAGGCCAGGGGGGCTGGGATTGCACTTCATTCACGAGATCATGGATTCAGTGCAGTATCTTGAACCGGTGTCCGGTAATGGCCTGAAAACAAGCGAGACGACCGGAAACCGCTTGCGCATGGTCAAGAACCTGGACCCGGATGCGGCCGGACAATGACGCGTCTGGATGAGAACCCATCGGGACGCGCCGACACTGAACGTTAACTCCATGACGAAATGAGGATTGCGAGTGGAATTCGAGCACCATGATCAAGGTGATTACCGGGTCGTTACCCTGACCGGGGATGTCGACCTTTCCTGCGCGGCGGACAGCCGTCGGGCCATCCTTGACGCCATCGAACATGGCCACAACACCCTGGTGGATCTGGCGCAGGTCAACTATATCGACAGCTCAGGCATCGCGAGCCTGGTGGAGGGCTACCAGAAGGCCCGTGAGGCCGGGCTCGAGTTCGGCTTGGTTTCCGTCTCGGCGAGTGCCCTTCAGGTGTTGGAGTTGGCACGGCTCAACCAGGTGTTCCCCATTCATGACAGTGTCGAGGCACGGCTCGCCAGTGCTGAATAAGTCCTTGCCCGGCAACCCCGGAATGGCCTGATGGCAGTCGCCGCATTTCCGAACGCCTTGGAAGCGATCGGGCGGACGTCGGTCCGCTTCGTCGATGAGTTGGGCTATGTCGTCGCATTGTTGGTGGAGAGTATTTATTGGCTGCTGATAGGGCGCCGGCGCAATCAGCCGGTCTCGCTCCGGGAGATATTTCATCAGTCCATGGAGGTGGGGGTATCGGCCCTGCCCATTGGCATGACCCTCGCGCTGGGCGTGGGTCTGATGTTGGGAATACAGGGAATCCATACCCTGCGGACCTTTGGCGCGGAGTCCCAGGTCGTCACCGGCATCGCCTGGTCCGTGACGCGGGAATTCTCCGCCCTGATCGTGGGTATTCTCGTCGCGGGACGTTCGGGTTCGGCCTTGGCCGCGCGTATTGGCACCATGGTGGTCAACCAGGAGATCGACGCTTTGCGCGTGATCGGCATCAACCCGGTTCGACACCTTGTGGCACCCACCCTGGTGGCCCTGGTGGTCACGGTGCCGGCCCTGGTGATCCTGTCCATGGGCGTTTCTTTGCTGGGTGGTGCGATCTATACCGGGATCGAATTGCAGATGAGTCCTCTGCTCTATTTCGAAGAGACGTTCCGCATCCTCGCTGTGAGCGATGTGATGCAGGGGATGAGCAAGGCCGTCCTGTTCGCCATCATCATCACCCTGGTGGGAGCGGCGAATGGATTTTCCGCCACGGGGGGTGCCGAAGGGGTGGGCCGGGCAACAACCCGCTCGGTCGTGGTGTCCATCACGGGCATCATCAGCACGGATATGGTTTTCGCCTTTTTCGTCACGCGGATGACAGGCTGATGTTCGTGGCTTCATCGCCCCCGGCTTCATCGTCCTGTGCCGTCCCGGGTGCCGTCGAGGTTACCGACCTGGTCACCCACTACGGTGACCGTCTGATTCTGGACGATGTCAGCTTCTCCGTCCGTCAGGGGGAGATCATGGTCATCATGGGGGGGTCAGGATCCGGTAAATCCACCCTGTTGCGCTATCTGCTGGGACTGCACCGGCCCACCAGGGGGCATATCCGTTTGTTGGGTGAGGACATCACGCAACTGGATTCGGCCGCCCTCTATGCGCTGCGCGGTCGCATGGGGGTGTCGTTTCAGGGCGGTGCGTTGTTCAATTCCATGACGGTGGGCGAGAACGTGGAACTCCCCCTCAGGGAGCATACGGGCCTCGATGACAACACCATCAGAATCATGGCCAATCTGAAGCTCGAACTGGTCAACCTGGCGGGGTTCGGGCACCTCATGCCGGCCCAGCTCTCGGGCGGCATGGTGAAACGCGCCGCTTTAGCGCGGGCGATTGTCATGGATCCCAAGCTCCTGTTCTTTGATGAGCCGAGCGCGGGATTGGACCCGGTGGCGGCCGCGGAACTGGATGAACTCATCATCCGTCTGCGAGACGTCATGGGCACGACTATCGTCGTGGTTACCCATGAACTGCAGTCGGCGTTCAAGATCGCGGATCGAATCACGGTCCTGGACCATGGCCGGATATTGGCCGTGGGCTCGGTGGAAGAGATTCGCCAAAGCCCGATTCCCCGCATTCGAGATCTGCTCAATCGCCGACCCCGCAACGAGCAGGTGGACCCGGAGGCTTATATGGATCGACTCACGCAATCGGGCGGTTCAGCATCAGGGCCGGTATCCACGCCATGAGGCACGAACGCGTCAATTACATAGCGGTGGGACTGTTCGTTCTCGCTGCCTGCGTCTTCGGGTTCTGGTTTCTTTTTCAGCTGACCGGCGGCAGTGGACCGTCAGACCGGTATTTCGCGACCTATGCCTCCGTCGCGGGGCTGCGACCGGGGGCCCAGGTGTTTTACCAGGGCTATCCCGTCGGACGGGTGGAAACCATCACGCCCCAGTTGGAGGCGGCCCGCGTGCGTTATCGCGTGGATTTCGGCGTGACGCGCGGCTGGCCCATTCCAGACGACAGCGTGGTGCGCGTTGCATCGCGCGGGGTGTTGGGGGTGGTGGCGCTGGAAATCGAACAGGGCCGAAGTACACGGCGCCTCGAACCGGGGGGCGAACTGCGCTCGCTCAGTGGTGGGGATCTGTTCACGGTGCTGGGTGAAACCGCGGCGGAGGTCCGGCTGCTCAGTCGTGACACTCTTCGTCCGATGCTCGAACGGCTTGATCAGCGCCTGGATTCGCTGGGGGGGAAACTGGACGACGGTATCGGTTCACTACTGAGCGATGCACAGGAGTTGACGAGAGTCCTCAACGAGGATGCGCGACTGCTGAGGGACGTACTGGACGAGCGCAATCGGGACAATATCCGCGCGAGTCTGGAGAACCTCCGGGTCGCGGGTGAGGGCTTCCGCGAGGTGAACACCAATCTCACCGCCGCCAGTCTCGCGGTGAAGGCGGTCTCGGAGCAGGCGATGCCCCTGTTCAGTGATGAGAACGTCCAGCGGGCCCAGCGCATGTTGGAGCAGATGGAGGAGCTGGTCGGCGATGTGCATGGTGCCAGTGGCGAACTCGCCCAGACCCGGGTTCGCCTGGACCGGGCCCTTGATCAGGCCAGTGGCGCGCTGGAGGAGAATCGCCCCAACCTCAAACGGGTGATCGGGGACCTTCGCGTCACCCTGGACGCGGTTTCCCGCCGGATGGATGCCATCAGCGCTCAGGTGGAAGGGGCGAGCCGCAATCTCAATGCCTTCTCGCGCGATGTGCGCAGAGACCCATCCATACTGCTCAGGGGCGATCGCTCCGGAGGACAGTAAGTCCATGAAATGCCGCTCGACTTCCCTGGCCGGGTTCCTGGCCCTGGTATCCGTACTGGGCTTGCTCACATCCTGTGCGGGGCCGGCGCCCCGGGATCAGTTTTACCGTCTGCCCGTCCCGTCGGTGAACCCGGTGGAACGGCGTCTGGATGGCGGTATCAATATCGCCCTGTTGCGCACAGACCCCGTTCACGAGGATCGGGCCATGGTGTTCAGCGAAGACCCGCGGGGTCTGCGCCTGGAGCAATATCGGTACAAGCACTGGATCGCCAACACGCCCGACCTGGTGCGGACCTTCATGGTGCGTTATCTGCGCCGTGCCGACGTCGCATCCTGGGTTGCACCCGCTGACCAGGGAAGAAATGCCGCCTTCGAGCTGGTGGGGCGGCTGGAGCAATTCGAGCGACACAGTGTCCAGGGCGAACATACGGTGGTGGTGCGTGTCGAGCTTGAGTTACTCGATCGGGAAAGAGAACCCGTGGGCCTCCACCGGGACTACGTCCGTACGCTCACTTTGGACGCGAACACGCCCTTGGACATGGCCCACGGGTTGGGGGAGGCCCTGGGGGGCGTCATGGCGGAGTTTCTCGATGACCTGGTTCGCCACGCGGCGGATCACTGACCTTCAGGACCGCGAGGTTTCCATGCCAAGGCCCGTAACACCCCAGATCGCGGCGGACATCATCATTGAACTGACGGATCGTCCGGGAGGCCCCATCGTCCTCATCGAGCGCCTCAATCCACCCTATGGTTGGGCCATCCCGGGCGGATTCGTCGACGTGGGCGAATCGGTTGAGGCGGCCGCGGTGCGTGAAGCCAGGGAGGAAACAGACCTTAAGGTCACCTTGGTCGCCCTCCTGGGGCTGTATTCCGATCCGGCCCGGGATCCGC
This sequence comes from Gammaproteobacteria bacterium, assembly GCA_049604855.1. GTDB lineage: Bacteria > Pseudomonadota > Gammaproteobacteria > JACKNK01 > JACKNK01 > JBMYTL01. The sequence continues at coordinate 6,278 of JBMYTY010000073.1, forward strand.
GCGGTCACACGGCGACGGCGGTCTATTGCGCGCATGCTCAGGGTCGACCGCGGGCCTGTGACGATGCCAAGTCCAGCGCGGTTTTCGACCTGGAGCGCCTGCCGAAAGGTCTCGTCTTCGATCATGATCAGGTCCTCGCCGACTATCTGCGTTGGCGTCGGTCGGCCGAGGTGGCGCCGCTTCGGGCCTGAGCCGACCTTTCCTTCGTCCGTATGCGTCGGTGTCGTTACCGATAGCGGGGCCGTGGCGGGCCGGTTCGATTTCACGGGCGTCCAGAAATAAACCGGATGGGGCCGCGCTTGTTTTGCCCGATCGGTCACCTAAGCTCTCGGCCCTTCAAGTATCACCGAAGCGTCAACCAGGACCCGCCATGCGCCCCGCCCAGCTGAGCACCGTTCTCGATCGTGAATTTCTCGCTGCGTCCGAGAACCAGCACACCCCCGTGATGCTGTGGGGCCCACCCGGGGTGGGGAAATCGCAGATGATCGCCCAGGTGGCCAGTCGGCACGATGTGGCGGTGATCGACATACGACTTTCCCAGATGGAGCCCTCGGATCTGCGTGGCATCCCGTTCCGTTCGGGGGATCTGGTGGAATGGGCGGTGCCCGCCCTGCTGCCGGATGTGGATCGCCATGGTGAGAAGGGAATCCTGTTTCTCGACGAAATCACCTCGGCACCGCCCGCCGTCTCGGCAGCGGCCTACCAGTTGATTCTCGATCGTCGGCTGGGTGAGTACGCCATACCCGAGGGCTGGGCTATCTTCGCGGCGGGAAACCGCCAGGGCGACCGCGGCGTGACCTACACCATGCCCGCCCCGCTGGCGAACCGCTTCTCCCATTTTGAAGTGGAGGCCCACCTGGATGACTGGGTGTCCTGGGCCTATGCGAATGGCATGGACGAACGCGTCATCGGGTTCCTTCGCTTCCGACCGGAGCTGCTGTTTGATTTTGATCCCGCGCACAATCCGGTGGCGTTTCCGTCCCCCCGGTCCTGGGAATTCGCCCATCGCGCCCTGCGCAAGTTTGACGATCACGGCCAATTGCTCAGTGGCGCCCTGCAATCCTGCGTGGGTCCGG
>JBMYTY010000074.1:0-7333 GCA_049604855.1 Gammaproteobacteria bacterium
AGCATCGCACGCATTCGGAAGTTGATCCAACTGTGTTGATCAAGAGCCCGCATGCAGGCATCAACCAGCGGATACCCGGTTTGCCCTGCTTGCCAGGCGTCGAAGTAACCTTGATGAAACTCCTCTTCACGAAGGCCGTCATAGGCGCGGCTCATGTTCTCGAATTCGATCGACGGCTCGTCTTCCAGCTTCTGCATGAAGTGGCAGTGCCAGCGCAGGCGCTGGGAGAAGGCCGAAAGTGATTTTCCCCAGCCGTCCCGCCTGCCTTTGGCCTTGAGGGCGTCGCGCCGATCGCGGGTCGCCTGCACGATGGTACGCATGGATACCGTGCCCCATGCCAGATGGGGGCTGAGGCGGCTGCAGGCGTCGAATGCCGTGACCGGGCTGGACATTCCGCCGGAATACGCGCGTCCCCGGTTGAACAGGAAATCCCGCAGGACTTCTCGCGCCTCGCCCTCACCGCCGAGCTGCCAGGGGGTTTGATCGCGTGTCCAAGCCAGGTCGCTCGGTGTCAGCGCGGCGGGCGCGGCTAACGCGGACCTGATGAGCGCCAGCTGTGACGGACCGGGCGGGCTCAGGCGCTCGGGGGCGGGGGTGATCGGCTCGCCCATGCGCCGGGCCCAGCGGCGCGACCAGCCGTCGCGGTCCGCCAGGCGACGGAATACCCCGTGGTTGGGCAGCTCCTCCCACTCGATGCGGTTCTTCCGGGCCCAGGCCGCCACGGCACGATCACGGCGATAAGTGATGTCGTTGCCCGTTTCCTCGTGAGACCAGAGGCCCGCGATCCCGACGCTGTCGTGAATGCGCGAGAACACGTCCACAACCGTTCCACGTGCCCTGATCAGGGTGCCACCGAGTTGCGCCAGGGATTTCTCCAGCGCATCCAGGGAAGCGTTGATGAAATCCAGGTGGGCCGGGCTGAACTCCGGGCTATCGAGGACGGCGTCCTCGTAGATGTACACACCCAGACAAGGCCCGTCCCGCGCGGCCCGGGACAGGGGCGCGTGGTCATGGATGCGCAGGTCACGTTTGAACCAGACCAGCTGTATTCCGTTGCTCAACTCGGCTTCCCGGATGAAGACCAAATGCCGATGGTGGCTTGCGTGACCAGGGTCGGAACTCGATCCCGGGGCGGGTTTGTCCTGTTCATGCAACACTGCCCCGCGCTGTCTTCCGTTCTGAGCACCATGGGGTATGCGTCATGGGTCTATTGAGCCGTGTTGGATTGTTCGCCTCCGTCGCCGTGGGTTGGGCGGGCGGTGTTTGGGCGCATGGGGTTCATGAAACGGGTAATCCCGCCGAACCGGCCGCGAGGCCGGGGCAGTGGTGGGAGGTGCTGCTGAGCGAGGTTCGCGCGGCGGCGACCGTGCGCGTGGATGAACAGGGGGGCTACCGCTACATCCAGGCCGACGGGCTGCCGGACCACGCTTCGGGACAATTCCCCAATCGAGGCAACCCCCACGCCATCGAGCGCCAGAACTATGAGCACCGCCTGCCGCTGAAACCCGTTCGCGCGGGGCGCACCACGCCCGTGGATCATGCGGCTTTCGGCGTGGCGACGAACGGCGTTCCCTTCGACGCGGCCACGGCGGAGTACTGGAACCGGGACCGGCGTTGGAATATCGAAGCCCTGTCCGGGGCGATGAACCTGGGCCTGGATTCCAGTAACGCCCATGTCCAGCCCAACGGGGCCTACCACTATCACGGCCTGCCCTGGGGCATCCTGAAGCGAAAGGGGTATCGATCCTCTCCCCTGCTCATCGGTTGGGCGGCGGACGGGTTTCCCATCTACGGGCCCTTCGGCTACGCGGAACGCGCGGACGCCTCCAGTGCCACGCGCGAGCTGAAGCCCTCCTACCGTCTGAAGTCGGGTGCTCGTGACGGAGGTCCCGGTGGCCGCCATGACGGTACCTACACCCGGGATTGGGAGTATGTCGCGGGCCTGGGTGACCTGGACGAATGCAACGGTCGGCAAGGGGTGACGCCCGAGTATCCGGACGGCATCTATCACTACGTCGTGACCGGCGATTTCCCGCATATTCCCCGCTGCTGGGTTGGTGAACCCGATCGTTCCTTCTTCAAGGGGCCCGGAGCGGGTACCGGGGGCGGAGGGCCACCGGGGGGCGCGTCGCGCCCGAATGGGCGTGAGTTCGGCGCGGGCGGTTTCGGGAGAGGACAGGGGCGGCCGGAACGCCCGGGCCCGGATCGTGGAAACTTTGGAGGCCCGGGTGGCGCGGGATTCCCGGGCGGTCCGCCCCGGCGGGATGGGGGCGGTGGTGGTCCGGGAGGGCGAAGGGGGCCACCGCCGCAAGCCCTGGAGGCCTGCGCGGGGCGGGCGGAGGGTGAGTCCTGCTCGTTTCAGGCGCCCTTCGGGACGGTGCGTGGCCAATGCGGCGAAACGCGCGAGGGCGAGCTTGCGTGTAAGCCTGGTGGCGGACCACCCGGAATGCGGCGCTGACGCCTTAGCCCGGCTTCTGGGCGACCAGCAGCGCGAGGTCTCTGAGCCCTTCACCGATGTTGCCGAGGGTGCCGTCCTCACGGTAGGCGCGCAGGAGCAGATCGGGGAACAGCGTCAGCAATTCATTGGGGGCGAGGCGATAAGCGGGGTTCGACGGTCCGCGCTCACTGACCCGCTCGCGCGAGAACGTCTGGTAGAAGAGCAGCCCGCCGGGGCGCAAGGCCGCGCTGAGCGCGGGTGCGCCGGGGCGGTGCAGGAAATGGCTGACCACGATGACGTCGAAACCTTCGGGCTCGGGCGGGTGTGCTTCGACATCGCGGGCCAGGGTGCCCAGGGGCAGTTCGAGTGCCCGGGCGCGAGCATCGAGTTGTTCGAGTACAACGGGGCTGATGTCCCAGGCCTGGGTTTCCAGGCCCCGGCGGGCCAGGTACAGGGCCGCTCCGCCTCGGCCGCAGGCCAGGTCGAGGGCGATACCCCGTTCGGGTAACAGGTGGCCGTAGTCCACCAGTACCTCGGGTGGAGTCGGTTCGGTCGATTCAGCGGACCGGTAGCGTTGATCCCATTTCTCGCGCGCATCCATGCACGCAATGGTACCCGCGACCGGGGTGGCCGGGATCAGGAAACGCGGGCGCGGATGCTGGAGATCTCTTTCACCTCGGGGCGGCTCCATGGATCGAAGGTGGGGATGCGGTACAGGGTGCTTTCCGCGTCGCTGCGCTTGCCGAAGCTGCCGTAGACCAGGACATAGCGGGTCGTGCCGTTTTCCACCTGCTCGTAGTAGGCGAAGGTTTCGTCCATGCGGTAGCCGTAGCGCTGGGCACTGCGATAGAGCTCGGCCTTGCTGTTGGTGGTGATGAGACGGATCACGTAGTGGGAGGGATCCTGTTGGGCCAGCCAGGCGGGGCCGTGGATGATGCTGTCAGCGCCAAAGGTGTCCAGGGGCTTTGCCGCGCTGAGTCGCTCGTTGGCGCTGGTGGCGGTGTCTTCCACCGTCTGCACCTTTTCGTCCAGGGCGGTGATGCGTGCCTCGTGGGCCTCCACGGTCTCCGAGAGCTTGCGGTTCTGCTCGCGTAGTTCCCGTGTCTCGGTGGTCAGGGTGTCGTGGGCCGCGTCGTTCTGGGTTTGAATGGTGCTGAGGGTTTCGTTCAACGCCACCTGCTGGGCACCCATCTGCTCGTTGATGCCCTGCACGATGAGCGCGTTGTTCTCATGTTCGATCAGGGTGTTGAAGTGCTGGTGGGCGAGCAGGGCACCCAGGGCCACCGCGATCAGCAACAGGGCGGCGATGCCCCAGCGGCTGTGTCGGCGGGTGGTTCCGGATAGCGCCAGGATCTGACCCTCGTGGGCGTCAATACGCTCCTCGTTCAGGGCCGAGCGCTCCTCCAGGGTGCTGGTACGCACGTCCATGACGGCGATCAGTTCCTGCATTTCCGTGGTGCGGGCGTTGAGGATGTCCGTGGTGGTTTCCAGGGCGGAACAGCGTTGGGCGAGTCGCGCTTCGGAGGCGCGCAGGTTTTCGATCTGTGCCTCGTCGGCATCCAGTCGCTCCGCGTGGCCGTCCATGCGGCCAGCGTGCAGGTCCAGTGTGGTCTCGGCATCCAACAGGGCCTGGCGCAGGGCATCGTGGGCACCGCGGAAGCGGCCATCCAGATCGGTGATCTGGTCTCCCCGGCTCTGGTCCAGCGCGCGCATCTCCTTGTCCAGGGCCTGAGCGCTGGCAACGATCTGGTCGGAGCGCGCGGTCAGTTGCGCGTAGTGATCCTCCGATTCGGCGACGGCCGCCTGCAGGTATTCGATGAGGCGGGATTCGACGGCCTCGATGGTGCTGTTGAGCACCTTGTTTCGCGATTCGAGCTCGTTGGCGAGCTTCTCAGCGCGGGTTTCCATGTTTTTGGTGCGCTCCGCCAGGGCGCGCTGGTTGCTGCCCAGGTCGCGTCCCATGGTGGCGGCCTCCTTGGCGATGGCCTCGGCCCGACCACTCAGGGTGACGTAGGTCTCGCGCAGGGTGTGCAGCTCGTCCTGAACCGAGTCCAGCTGATCGTTGATGCTGCCGTCGCGCGCGGCGGCCTTGGCGCTGGTCTCGCGGAAGCCGCCGTCGACCACGTTCAGACGGGCATCCACCTCACTGAGGGCAATCTCCAGGTCACCGATGCGGGCGTTGATGTCCTGGGGGCGGGTGGCCGACTTCCCGGTTTCGAGATGGACCAGGTTGTCCTTGCTGGTTTCGTCTTCTTCGCGCTTGGGCGCGTCGGGCTTGTCTTGGTTCATGGTTTGGACCTCGGAATGCTGGGTGCACCCCGCGAACGGGAGGACGGATCAGGGGTGCGAATAGAATAAGAATATCCTAATATAGTTATTATTGCATCCCCCAATGCAACGCTCCAGGCGGTATTCCACTGATAGGGCCTGTGCGCCGCTTCGCGCGTCAGACGATCTCGAGCAGGGTCCGTTCGGCCTGTTCGGGGGTGACCGGGTTTACCAGAACGGCTGCCAGCGGCACGATGTCGTTGAGCTTGTCCACGTATTCCCGCTCGCCTTTGTCCACCATGACCACGACGCGTGCCTCGGGCGCGTAGCGCTGGAGGCTGTAAAGGAACACGTCGAGATTGGAAATGTTCACACCGGCGTAGTTGTTGCCCCAGCCGTAGAAAAATTCGGCGAACACCACGTTCGGTGGCTGTTTCTTGATCGTGGCGATGGCCTTGCGTTGAGAATTGACGATCTCCAACTCGTGCCCGAGGGTCTTGAATCGTGACTCCAGGCGGGGGTGGGCGGGGGATTCGACGATGGACAGAATGCGCATTGGGGGCGGTCAAACAGCGGAATGAAACAGGAGCAGTGTAATGCCGCCCATGAGGCTGATAGCCCTTTTGATCGTACTCACGAGCGCTCCGATCCTGGCCGTGCCGGGGCCGGATTACGGTCGCGTCTATGATCCGGGGCGTGATCCTTATGCCGATGCCCGTGACGCCATAGCGCGCGCTGCTGAGTCAGGGCGCCATGTGCTGATCGTGGTCGGTGGAGACTGGTGCGTCTGGTGCGATGAGCTGGACAGGGTGTTCAAGCAAGACCCCGGGGCGCGGGCGATCCTGGAATCGGGCTTTGTGGTGCTCAAGGTCAATGTCAGCGACGCCAACCCCAATAGCGACTTCATGGCGGCCATGCCCCGCTTGGAGGGCTACCCGCAAATCTTCGTGGCGGATGGCGATGGGCAACTGATCCGCGCCCAGGACCCGGCGTCGTTTCTCAGCGCGGGACGCTATGCCCCGGATCGGGTGCGCGCGTTTCTGCGCCGCTGGGCTCCGGGCCGTCCTTGACCGGGCCGTCCTTGATCCTGGGGCTATACTGCGCAGCGTCGCCGGCGGCGGCGCGATCAAACGGGAGACCGCCCGATGGATATACAAGGCGTCGTTTTGTTTCTGCTGGTGCTCCTGTTGGTGGCCCTGGTGGTCGAGCCCCTGGCACGGCGCATACGTCTGCCGTTCAGTGCCGCCCTCGTGATCGTCGGTTTTCTCGGGTCGGAGTGGGTGGTGTGGATGGGTGGAGACACGGGGATCCGCTGGGAGAACTTCAGCGACATCATCTTCTACCTGCTCTTGCCCGTGCTGGTGTTCGAGAGCGCCTTCAACATGGACGCGGGGCGGCTGCTGAGGAATCTGTTTCCGATCCTGTTTCTCGCCATACCCATCATGGTTCTGACGGCGGGGATGATCGCCGTTCCTCTTTACTACGGCATAGGCCATCCCGAAGGCTTTCCCTGGATCGCGGCCCTGCTCACCGGAGCCCTGCTGTCGGCGACTGATCCGTCCGGATGCATGGCCCTGTTCAAACGCATGGGGGTGCCCAAGCGCTTGGTCGTGCTCATGGAGGGAGAGAGTCTGTTCAACGATGCCACGGCGATCGTGCTGTTCGCCATCCTGCTCGGGGTCGCGACCATGCCGGGCGATGGGCCATCGACCCTGACGGCGGTATACGCATTTCTCATCGTGTTCTTCGGTGGCGCGTTCCTCGGCGTCGCCATCGCGGTCCTTGCTGCCCTGATCGCGCGTTTTCTCGACGGGGCGGTGCAGCGTGGCGTGCTCAGCCTGGCGAGTGCATACGCCGCCTTTCTGGGGGCCGAACACCTGCATGTTTCCGGCGTCATGGCCGTGCTCATGGCCGGTCTGGTTCTGGGGGCGGTGCTGCGTGCTGATCGGGAGGAAGCGCCGCTGATGGCGGGACTCTGGCGCTTCAACGCCTACGTGGCCGACAGCGCGCTGTTCCTGATTACCGGCGTGACCGTGACCCTGGCCATGTTCGCCGACCGTTGGATCGCCATACTGATCGCCATCGGGGCCGTTTTGCTGTCCCGTGTCCTTGGGGTTTTCGGGATCGTTCCCCTGCTCGGAAGACTGCCGGGGGTGAAACCCATCGATCGGCGTTACCAGGCCGTCATGGTCTGGGGGGGCTTACGCGGCGCGGTGACCCTGGCGCTGGCCTTGTCGATACCCGCTGAACTGGATTACTGGTACACCATTCAATCGGTGGCGTACGGGGTGGTGATCTGGACCCTGTTCGTGCAGGCGCCGAGCATGGCCTCCATGCTGCGGAGGCTGGGGTTGTCCGAAAAGCCGCGGGATGGGGCGCACCCTTGATTCAGACGGGGATGGTGGTTCCCAGGGCCCCTCTGATTGGAGGGGCTGTTGATCAACCGCTACAATCCGCCGCCCCTCGCCGGTTGCGCTGGTTTTCTTCATACCACCCAGTCGGATTCCCGTGGGCGAATTGAGCGAACGATTTCCGTCCACCCGGTCCCGGTTTGGGCACGTGGGTTGGGGGGGATGTCGGCCGCGCTTATCTCGCCCGATTCGCACTGGAAGTAGACAGACGGTTACC